>CAZVUF010000006.1:0-27603 GCA_964629355.1 uncultured Pirellulales bacterium
CCGAATAGTGCATTACTTTTAGCAATATCCTCAGACGAAATGAATTTCTCAAACCGTTTAAGCTCTTTATCTTTGCTGGTAAGGCCCCATGTCTCCAGGTCAAGATTAAACTCATACTCATCTATAATGAATTGCTTCAGCCGCATCAATTTTTTATAGCTGTTCTTTCCCTCAAGCTTCTTGAAACAGTCCAGCTCTCGCCACCGCCAGATAATCGGACTCATAATATTAGCCAGGACGAGGCTGTACATCAGCTCTGGAAATACAAAGACTTCCATATCTGAGAGCGTTATTGCCGAGCTGTATTTTTCTAACTGTTCTGAATCCATTTATCCTAAACTCCAGTTATTTACGGGTGATTGATAATAATTTGATTATCCTACTGTTCCAGACTCCCCGGCAGGGTTTTTATAAATTCTTTTATATCATCACGAGTTTTTCGATAAGCCTGTAATATCTTATCTTCGCTACCGCTGACGGCGATGGGGTCCTCAAAAGCCCTGTGAATAAGCTTAGCTTTGCCAGGAAATACAGGACATAACTCTTTGGCATTATCGCACAACGTTACAACATAATCAAAATCAATCCACAGAAGCTCATCAACATGCTTGGACGTCTGATCTGAAATATCCACCCCTGCTTCTGCCATCACCTTTATCGTTTTTGGATTAATCCTGGCCGGCCAAACACCTGCAGAGTACGCCTCAATAACATCACCCTTCAAGTGCCTGGCCCAGCCCTCTGCCATTTGGCTGCGGCAGGAATTACCTGTACAAAGAAATAAAATCTTTATTTTGTCTTTCATATAGTTCTCTCTTTGGGATACAAACTACATCTGTCTATTGTATCTTTATACTCGACAATCGCAAGGCATGTTCGGCGCCAGGCTGTAAAAGCAATGATAAACCCTACCATCTTGATGGCAGGGTTGGAAATAGCTGACGGGGCTAAACTAACATATCTAAAATATCAATTATGACAAAATTCCAAAAGCTCACAGCCATTACATCGCAGTTCATATTTACCGTTACAGCCCTCTATTATCCCGACCCTGCTCAATGCAAAATCATACTTAACCGGATCATTCGGCTCGATTTCAGTAAAGCTCTCCGTAATTTTTAATGCTGCCGCCAAAGACACAGTTTTTTGGTCGTAGAGCCCTAAAATTTTACACAATCTGCCCATATGCACATCCACCGGAACAATCAATTTCGCTGTATCAATTGAGTTCCACAATCCCGGATCAACTTCATCTCTACGCACCATCCATCGCAAAAAAAGGTTCAGTCTTTTACATGCGCTTCCCGACTCCGGATTAGGCAGTAAATACCGAAGCCCTTTTGTTGCCTCCGAATTTTTGAGTTTTATATATTTGTCAAGCAATGACTCGCAGAATTTCGACAGTGCTGGAATGATATCCTGGTCCGTGTCTCTGTAACCCAGTAAAAAGTAATTCTCTATGCAGCCTTTTTCCTCAAACACATCTCTTAAAACTGCCAATAAATCTGAAATATCCTGGCCGGATGTAAAACGATGCTTAAAGCTTTTTAATCTTTCCTGATCGGCTTCGCTGAAGTTTCTCACAAATGCATACGGGCTGGTTCCCATTCGGCTAAATAAATCATTAAGACTTTTTTCAATCTGCTCAACCCTTCCGTATGCCAACTCTGCCGACAGAAGAGCAACCACCTCTTTGTCAGCAGGATTGGGATACTTATATAAAAATTGAAGAGGATCCGGCGGTACAAATTCACGGTGATTATATTTGGTATATAATCTTTCCAAAAGCTCTTTGATTTGCTCTATCCGCTCCATCACCGAACACCACCAATTGCAATTGCTGCAAGCTTGTCTTCTAATTCGATAGCTACAAACTTTTCGTGTGGCATGGTGTTGGTTCCACACTACTTGGTAGCCCAATTGCTGTCAATAGTATCACTTTTCACTTATGTTTTCAAGAAATAAACTTATCTACCAATAACCTATTTTTTTTGCGTATTATTCGAGAGAATCTTGCGAAAATCGTCTATATTATTGACCGGGCTCTTGCAGACATAATTTTCACATACATACGCGGTCGCTTTCCCATCTATCGCTATATAATCCTTCAAAAAGGAAATTTCATTCACTAAGCCAGCATCATTATCGCCTGTGTCGTGAAACAACAAACTCGCATTCGGTAAAAACTTATCGCGAATCAATTGCAACATCTCTTTGGCATCAGATAGCTGACATTCGCCGGCAATTATTATTTCCTTAGCAGGGCCAAACCAAAAACCAAGCGCAATCAACATGGCACACAGCGACTCAGGTGACCGCGCCAACTGTCCGGAAAACGCATTAAACACTTGTTCTGCCCGGTCGGTAAACTCTTGTTGCATTGTCAATCTACCAAGTCTCAACAGCACCAATGCGGCGATAGAATTACCGCTTGGAATTGCACCATCATAGCCGGGCTTACTTCGCATAATAATCTGTTCCGCGTCGTTGCCGGCCAGGAAAAATCCACCGTTTTTTTCGTCACCGAACAGTTCTATCATTTGCTCGGTTAATTGCCTTGCTTCGACAAGCCACTTTGCATTAAATGTTGCCTCATACAAATCCAACAAAGCCATTGTCATAAATGCGTAATCATCCAAAAAACCCGGTTCGACCGCCCTATCTTTACGATAATATCGCATCAATCTGTCACCGCCTCGCAGCTCAGCTAAAACAAATTCAGCAGCCTTTTCTGAAGCCTTAATATAATTTACTTGTCCCAAAACTGCTCCTCCGTAAGCCATCGAGGAAATCATCAGTCCGTTCCAGCTTGTGATAATCTTATCATCGCGGTGTGGCCGAGTCCTTTTTGCTCTGTGCTCTAAGAGCTTAGAACGCCCTTGTGCCAGGATGTCCTCTATTCCATCTGGTTCTTTTTCAAACTGTTCCGCCAACTGTTCTAATGACCCGCCGACATTTAAAATGCTCGTACCACCTTCAAAGTTACCTTCTTCAGTAACACCATAATACTCATTGAAAATCGCGGCTTCTTCCGCTCCCAGAATCTTTACTATTTGGCTCGGCTTCCAAACATAAAACGCCCCTTCTTTACCTTCGCTGTCTGCATCTTCTGCGCTATAAAAGCCTCCCTCAGTGTCGGTTATGTCACGCAGCACATAATCAAAGATTTCTTGCGCGACGCTTGCGTAAAAGGCTTTTCCTGTAGCCTGATATGCCTGGACATAAGTTTTACTCAGAAGCGCCTGATCGTAGAGCATCTTTTCAAAGTGCGGAACAAGCCAACATTCATTGGTTGAATAGCGATGAAAACCACCACCAAGATGATCATATATTCCACCTTTAGCCATAGCATTAAGAGTCATTTCGACCATTCTCAGTGCCTTCTCATCGCCTGTCCTATGCCAATAACCCAAAAGCATCGAAAGATTGCTCGGCTGTGGAAACTTCGGTGCTCTGCCAAATCCTCCATAAGTGTTGTCGAAAATCTGCTCAAGATAAGAATATGCTTTCTTTAATATATCAGCAGATAACCTTTCCGATCCTGTCCGTGCGGTTGACTCTTTTAATAATTGGTCAATCTTATCTGCAGGATCAAGCAGCTCCTGTCGTTTGTTCTTCCACAACTCAGCAATAACCAAAAGTATCCGCTCAAAGCCAGGCCGACCAGACATATCTTTTGGCGGAAAATATGTCCCTCCGTAAAACGGCTTACCATCCGGAGTAAGGAAGACCGAAAGAGGCCAGCCGCCGGAACCCGTCATAATTTGAACTGCCATCATATATACTTCATCAACGTCCGGCCGCTGCTCTCTGTCAACTTTAATACTCACAAAATGCTCATTCATTATCTTTGCAATCCGCTCATTGTCGAAACTTTCTCTGGCCATAACGTGACACCAGTGGCAGGTCGAGTATCCTATAGAAAGGAAAATGGGCTTGTCCTCTTTTTTAGACAGTTCGAAAGCCTCATCGCCCCAAGGGTACCAATCTACCGGATTGTGTGCATGTTGCAGAAGATATGGACTGCTCTGGCCCATAAGCCTGTTTGTGTGTTTGCGCCGTGTTTTCGTCATTTCCATAATTTCACCCTTTTCGACAGCCTCATCTGAAATGATAAGAGCTACTAACAGACAAGCTAACATAACAAAGACGGATTTTATGTTTTTAACTAAAACTATTATCCTGTTCCTTTAGAACAATTTCTGTTTTGTCCCTGCTAAATATAATACGTAAGAAATGAATTTGGGTTGGATAATTTGAACCGCTCGTTTATGGGCTTATTTATAAAATGTGATATTTATCAATAGCTGACATACTCTAACTGCTCAAGTGATTGACTGAGAATTCGAATATGGTGCATTTCTTCTTTAATAATATCATCGATTTTATCCTTGCCTGCCCGATCTGGAACAAAGTTCTTCAAGCCGGTATAGTAGACGATAGAGTCCTTCTCTTTCTCGATAGCTGTACGAAGGATATCCTCTTTGCTCTGCTTACTGCTGAAATCCCCAGATGGTTCTGTCTTGATCCCAAATACAGCAAGACTCGCCATTTCCTGGGCATCCAACAATAAATTGTCCTCCGGCTTGAAAGTTCTAAGCTGTTGGCTCTGCTCGGAAAGTTGCTTTCTCATACCTGCAAAAATCTTTTCATGTCCAACTTCCCAATCAGCCAGCTCATGAAAAAAGCTACGTGTGCTCGAATCATCAAAAAGTTCTGCCGCTTTACGGTAAAACTTGGCACCGTTACGCTCGATTTTCTCAGCTATCTCAAAAACCTCGAAGGCGTTAAACTCGACAGCCATTATCTTCCCTTTCCAAAGGCTATAAGCATTGCAATATTTACCAACAGCAAATCCTCTCGTATAAAAACCGGTCTTGTTCATCTCCTGCCGCAATTTGATCCATCGCTCACCTTTGATTATCATTATCCAACAAATATATAATCGCGTCAACCATATATACCTGATAATATCTTCTTTGTTCACCATAAATAAAACAGAGAACATACTGCATATGTATGACTTCTATACACCGTCTGGTACAAAACGACATATAAGATAATCTGTGGTTTATCCGTAGAAAATAAACATAAGTGGTGGTAAAATCATAGGCTGGACATGGACGATATACAGCGAAAATTAGCTCTGATCGACAGAGAGCTCGCCCGCGGAAGAGACCTTCACAAAAAAATCGTAAGCACATCCCCTCTTATTTTTATCACAACGGGATTGATAGCTGGAATCCTGATACAAAACATATTAGCCTGGCCAATCAAGTTGTGGCTGATATTGCTTGTCTTTTGCGCAGTAGGCACTGTTATACTATTCGTAGGCTTAAAAGCAGCCTGTCAGCCATACGTCACTGCATATATGGCCTTTGTTTGCTTTTTATGTCTCGGTGCGATTCGGCTGAGCAGCTTCTATCAGCCAAAATCCAACAATATTCGTAATTTCGTCGCAAGCGAGAGAAAATTAACAACAGTTCGTGGGCTGATTATCACCGAGCCGTATATCAATGAAAACCGGCAATGGCAATTTGCCAAATTTACATATAGTGACCCAACCACAAGTTTCTACCTCAAGCTAAAGGAGGTACAAACCGTTGCTGGATGGTCAAAGGTAAATGGCACCATTCGAGTGCAGATCGGCGAACCCGTGCTGGATTTGAAAGCCAGCGATTACATCCAGGCTTATTGCTGGCTCGATAGATTCAAAGAAGTCACCAATCCAGGACAATTTGATATCGCTAAGTATCTGGCTCGGAAAAATGTTTTCATCGCGGCATCCGTTAAATCACGAGACAGCATTAAATTATTGAGAAGCAGTCCCGCAGGTATATTTACAAAACTAAAAAGAAAACTAAGACAAACAGCAACACAAGCTCTCCTGGGTGAGCTGCCGCTGGAAGATAGAAATCGAGGATTGCTTGAGGCGCTGTTATTAGGCTATAGAAAAAATATCGACAATGCCACTTATGAGGCCTTTCACAAAACTGGATTGCTGCACTTTATCAGCCTTTCCGGGATGCACTTAGGCATTTTCGTAGGAATTATCTGGTGGTTATGTAAAACAGCAGGTTTAATGAAACGTGCTCGTGCGTTCGTTTGTATAATTGCGATAGGCGTCTTTTTATTGATTGTCCCGCCGAGAGCACCAACACTAAGAGCAGCTATTATAGCCTTTGTTTTTTGTATATCCTTTTTCTTTCGCCGACGGCCCAACTCCATTAATACATTATCATTGGCAGCTATAATCCTTCTACTGGCAAGGCCTACGCAGTTATTTGAGCCCGGCTGGCAACTATCGTTTGCCACGGTGCTGGGAATTTTGCTTTTTTGCGAGCGAATTCACTTCTTTCTATACGAAAAAATAACTGGTCTGCCCTGGGGTAAGAATGCTTCAAAAACAAGACCGTTTTTTCGCATAATTTCAAGGCCCGGGCCTTATCTGCTGCGATTATTTTCTACAGGCCTTACAGCATGGCTGGGTGGCGCTGGTGTTTTACTTTATCATTTTTACACCATCACACCGTTGGCAAGTATATATACTATCTTAGTATTTCCGCTGGTTGGCGCAATATTAGCATTGGGATTTTTGAAGATAATTTTATTTTTCGTGCTACCAACACTAAGCAGCGTTTTAGGCTTTATAGTTACAGGGCTGGCGGCCTCATTAATCCGGACAGTAAAACTCATTGCACATTTTGATATTTCACAAATACTCATAGGTCACGTGTCACTTACCCCTGTAATTTTATATTACAGCTTCATCTTTCTTGCTGCCTTTGTTTATTTTCGGCGGCCGTTACTGAAGAAAGCTGTATGTACCACAATGGCTCTGACAATAATTGTCTTTTTAGGTGTTACTAAATGGCAAAGAACATATCGGGACAATTTAATTCTTAGCTGCCTCAATGTTGGCCACGGTCAGGCTATACTGGTGCGGCTTCCGGGCAAGGTCAATGTTTTATTCGATGCAGGCTCAATGCACAAAAGTGACATCGGAAATCGAATCGTCGGGCCGTTTTGGGATTACAGCGGACTAAATAAAATCAATGCAATAATTATAAGCCATAATGATATTGACCATATTAACGGAATACCTGAGATTATCGAACATTGTAAAGTTGAAAGCGTTTATGCTAATGACGCCTTTTTTATAGCCGCCGAAGCCGTTCCAAACGACACAGCAGGAACTTTGAAAGCGATGCTTTACGACCAAAACCTTAAAATGCGACTCTTAGGTAGAGACTTAAACCTTAGCAGCAAAGCAAAGATAAAAATACTATGGCCGAGCGAACAGGCAGTTAGTCAGAGGGAATTAAGCGACAATGACAAATCAGTAGTTTCGCTGATTGAATTTGCCGGCAGGAAAATACTTTTATGTTCCGATATTGAAAATTTTGCACAACAAGAATTGTTGCAGCTTTTTCCCAATCTAAAAGCCGACATAGTAGTTGTTCCTCACCATGGTTTAGCTACATCGTTGGAACCCGGCTTTCTTGAAAGTCTTAACGCAGGTATTTTGATATGCAGTTGTGGCAGAAGCCAATACGAAAGGATAAATCCTGCACTCAGGATGGGGACAAGCAACTTCAATAAAATAAAGTCTTTTTATACAGCCAAAGATGGTGCTATAACTGTCTACATAAACAAGTATGGCACAATAAAAACATCAACATTTGTAGAGAACGGGCAATAATAAGCAAGTCCCGAACCAAACCGTGAATCACCGCATATGTACCACGATTTCTACCCTGCGGTTCTTTGCCTTGCCGGCGGTATTATCGTTTGAAGCAATGGGTCGAGCAGCCCCACAGCCGGATGCTCGAATCCGGCTTTCCGGAACTCCACGTTGGGTTAAATACCTAACGACGGTAAGAGCGCGCTCAGCCGAAAGCTCCCAGTTATCCTTCCACAAATCCTTGGTTTTTTTGATGGGATCCGAATCGGTATGGCCGACCACATCTATTTGTCTGCCGGCGTATTTGCTATTCAATACCGATAAAATATGGTCAAGCTCTTTATTCGTTGCCTGTTTGAGCGTAGCTTTCCCCGAATCAAACAATATCTCGTTTGGAAGAGTTACGGTAATTGTCCCGGCGGCAGGGTCAAAGGCAACATCGTAACCTGCCCCGAAGCCGGTGACTTCTGCAGGACTTTTTTTACTTTCCTGAATCTGCTTCTGCAGTTCCTGTATAGTCTCCTGGTCCTGAGAAATCCGTTGGGCAAGCTGGTCTTTTTCTGTCTGCACACTCTCAAATCTGCCCTTTAAATTCTCGTGCTCTACATTCAGGTAATCATATTTTTTCTGCCAGTCGGTGCAGCCATATAAAAAGGTAATTGATGTCATACAAATAAAAAATGCAGTGGTTTTGATATTAACGGTTCGCATTCTGTATCTCCTTAAGCACAGAAATTAAAAATTTTAATCCTAACGATAAAGGATAAATCCCCAGTAATCAAGAATAAAGTCGTGTAAAATCATAACAGTAAAAACAGCCAATGACAAGAATGGACCATAAGGAATTTGTCGAGTTTTTCTAAAAAACATTTGGATAATCGCCCAGGTCAGTCCGAAGAACGGTGCAATAAAAAAAGCTATGACTACGAAAACCGGCCCAATTACCGTTCCTGCCGCTCCCATTAAATGCACATCCCCCAACCCCATTGCCTCCTTCCCAAAGGCTAAGGTTCCGATGATGCGAGTTACCCAAACAACTCCGCAACCAACAAAATAACCCCACAGACTTCCCAAAAATCCTGTAATTACCGGACGTTGCGAAAAATCCAACCACCACTTATTTACTTGGCCCAATTCTCTGAGAATCCAAAAAACAACCACTGAGCAGATTATAATCGGCAATAAAAAGATTATTTCCTTGCAGGCCTCAATGCGATGATTGACTCGCGGATCATAATTTGGGTGTAGTTCGCCATTATTGGAATTATGATTCGTATCGCCGGATTCATAACTTCTTTTAATAAAGCCGGTTACAAAAAACAACCAAGATAAGGCTAGTCCGATCAAGCACCCAACTGCCAATGAGCCGGTTTTGGCTGAAGCACTCGGCAAAAGCCGGTATGCACGAATCAAAGATGGATCGATTATATAACCCCCGATCGCTGAGGAGATTAATCCAACAGCGGTTACAAACCAGCAAATAGAAAGCGGGATAATCCACAATTTCAGGTCGATAGCCGAAGCAGCAGTAAAAGCCGCCAATAAGGTTATTGAGACAAGATAGATTAGCCAGCCGCCTCCCAGAAAAGAACCGATACCACCCCGTAAATCGGTATGAAAATATAAAATGAAAAGGCCGACGAAAAGCAGCCCTGTGAAAAGCTCGATAACAAAATAACGCGGCGATATGGGGGCTTTACAATATCGACACTTAGCACCTAAAAGCAGCCACGAAAAAAGCGGTATGTTATCGTAAAATCGAATTCGTTTACCGCAGGCAGGACAGGCCGATGGTGGCGTTATTATGGACTTGTCACGGGGTAAACGATAAATGACAACATTCAGAAAGCTGCCCACACAACAGCCAAACGCAAAAACAAAAACAAACCAAATCCAATCCGGTATTGCCACAATGCCATCCCTGCAAAAGCAGCACTATAATTATGTTCTGCTGATATCACGCCCTTTTTGTTTAATTGCCGCAGCAACTTTCATCGGTAAGCCGAACAATCGAATAAAACCGGTCGCATCGGTCGGGTTATATTCAGCTCCCATCTTAAAGCTCGCCAAGTCGGTCCGATACAGGCTGTTCGGACTTTTTACACCGGCTGGCGTACAGCGGCCTTTAAATAACTTTAGCCGTACCGAGCCGCTGACTCCCCGCTGGGTGACATCAATAAATGCATCAAGCGCCTCACGCAATTGACTGAACCACTGACCATAATAAACTAACTCTGCGTATTTCAATGCAATCTGTTGTTTATAGTGCATAGTTTCTCTATCCAGCGTCAGGCTCTCCAACACATTATGGGCTGTAACGAGAATTGTACCGCCCGGCGTCTCATATACGCCGCGAGATTTCATTCCCACCAGACGGTTTTCAACTATGTCCACCTGACCGACACCGTGTTTGCCGCCAAGTTTGTTCAATTCCTCAATCAACTTTACGCCGCTTATTAGCTTTTCATTTAGCTTTATGGGTACACCCTCATGAAACCCTATTGTCACGTAGTCTGGCTTATCAGGTGTCTTTGAGACTGGGTGGGAGATAACAAATAAATCATCCTTTGGCTCATTCGCAGGGTCTTCCAGATCTGCCCCTTCGTGGCTGATGTGCCAAAGGTTACGGTCTCGACTATAAATTTTCTTTTTGCTTTGCTCGATTTGAATCTTATGCTTTTTGGCATAATCCACCGCCGCTTCACGGGAAGTAAGCGTAAACTTTGGGTCTTTCCACGGTGCAACAATCTTCAACGATGGATCCAGAGCCATATAGGTCAACTCAAAGCGGACTTGATCGTTGCCTTTACCGGTTGCACCATGAGCAACTCCTGTTGCACCCTCAGCATGAGCGACATCGACCTGATGCTTAGCGATTAAAGGCCGGGCGATGCTTGTACCAAGCAAATATTCCTTCTCGTACACAGCGCCTGATTTAAGCAGCGGCCAGAGGTAATCTTCGACGAACTCTCTCCGCAGGTCTTTTACGATGCACTTTACCGCCCCGCTGGCCAGTGACTTACGTTTGATGTCGGAAAGTTCATCACCCTGGCCTAAATCCGCTGCAAATGCTATCATCTCATAGCCGTAGGTCTCTTTCAGCCACGGCAGAATTACGCTGGTATCCAATCCTCCACTATACGCCAATACTACTTTTTCAGATTTCGCCATATTTTTACCTCAGAAACTATTCGAAATTCTAAAAATTATATCGACTAATGAACGTAAAAACAATTAAAAGCAGAAGAAATGGAATGAATTTGAACACAAAGTAACGATTAATTGAGCAACAACGAGTATATTTGGACATGATACTAAGTGGTTATTCATAGCTATACTATGCGGGTTATTTGCGAGCAAGAGAATCAGAGATAGTTTTTCGCATAAATTTGGCATTGGCGTCTTGAACGGTGAAGAGTTTGAATTGCGCGGCGGCCTGATTGATAAACATCGATAAGCCGTCGATTGTTTTCAATTTTTTTCGCTTTGCCTGCTTTAACAGCAAGGTCTGTGCAGGATTATAAACCGTGTCGAATACTGCTATACCTTTTGTCAAGCACTCTTGCGGCACAGGTGTTGCATTAACATCCGGGTGCATTCCTATGCTGGTGCAATTTATGAGCAACTTCGCATCTAAATTTTGCAAATCATCTAAGCCTGCAAACTCACAACCAAACTCGGCAGCAAGCTTTTCTGCCCTTTCAACAGTACGGTTGTAAATCTTGACCTTGGTACCTGCGTCACTTAAGCCGGCTACGATCGCTCTTGCGACACCGCCGGCGCCGATAACAGCTACGGACATATCCTTCAAATCACTTCGACCTATTTTAAGCATCGAAGTGATGGCATCCAAAGCTGCGGCGTAATCGGTATTATACGCTGCCAATTTCCCCTCTACACCAACTATCAGCGTATTTACCGCACCGATTTTCCCAGCTAAAGGCTCAATAAAGCCGTGTCTTGCTCTAACATAATTCAAAGCATTTTGTTTGTGTGGAATCGTTACGCTGAAGCCCTTAAAGTTGAGCCATCTTCTGTAAAAAATGTTGTTTAAGAATTCATCAAATTTGTACTGGCCGCCTTGAACCAGCAGCGGCAGATACAATTTGTTCATACCCCTCTCGGCAAAGCAGGCATTATGAATCGCAGGACTTAACGAATGTCCGACCGGATCGGCAATCACACCGAAAAGTTCGGTATTAGGCCTGATATCGTCGTAACGGTATAATTTTTGCAGTTGCTCAATGGTCAATTGGCCCGGCGCGGTCGCGTTTTGCTCATTGACGCTCGCAAAGGTTAGGAAACTGCCCAGCTTCTTTGCGAGAATTCTGCTTATAAGGCCCGCCTCACCCATGCAAAAAACGATTCGCTCACCACCGGTTTGGTACAGCAAATCAAAGGCTTCAAAACAATCATTGATATGATTTGCAGTATAGACCAGCTTAGGTATCGCTACCGGATATAAAGTCAAAATGCTGCGATATATTCTTTTCATGCTCTCAAATTTTGTGCTGAAATTGTGGGCGGACAAAATCAACCGGCCTTTTGTACTTTGCGATAATGCAACTCTTATTTTCTCCTGATTTTCCATGCGGAGAAAATTCTCAAATTCGACGTCGATGAATTCGGCACCAGCCTTCGAGGCTGCGGCGAGCACATCGATTCGCAGGTGTTGCGGGTAAGGACGTACCCCGCCCTGCCGCTGGTCACGACAGGTCACAATTATAGGTATAGGTCGGCTGGTGGCTGCTTTGGCTTGGTTAATAAGATTCTTAACTAAATCAACGTTAAGATTTTCAAGGTAATCGGTTCGCAGCTCCAGCATTTCGGCACCTGCAGCTAAAGCCGCTTTGATCTGCCGGCCTGCCTGGTCTAAGTTCTCCGAGGCTATCGGAACGGTTAAGTACGTCATAGTAACTCGAAGATATAACAGCAATTATATTCAAAAGCAAGAGTAAAAAACTCGTTAAATTCAACGCCCAATGTCCGGATATGATGTCGAATGTCCTTGACCACAAGCAGCAAAAAGTGTATAGTAATATTGGTATTTGGTATCAACGAAGCCCTAATCTGAACGAAATGTACATTCCATTTTGTTCAATCTGCTGCTTGACTTTAGCGGCGCTTCCACGTGGGAGGTATACTATTATTAGCCTTTTTAGCAAACCAGAGAGGGTAAAATACAAAAACAGCGTTTTCACAATCTTTTTGCTGCTGCTTCTGCAAATATACTGCTGTCGATTATGGGCACGGCCTTCTACGATGCCGGAGGCAGAAAAGGTAGTAACAGGCTGGCTCATAACCGATGCCCAACCGCTCGGCACAATCATAGGTCGCCAGGTAATACGGGTCGAAACCTTCACAGACGATACCGGTGAGCCGATTTACTATATTGCCTATCTGCGACCAAGCGGCTTCGTAATTGTATCGGCTGATGATTTGGTTGAGCCGATAATCGGCTTTTCCAGCACCAGCACGTTTGACTCCTCATCCCAGAATCCGCTTGGGGCATTAGTCATACGGGACATGAAAAGCCGGCTTGCAGAAGTTAAGACTAAGACCGGTCTGCAATCAGGAATTAGAACCTTCACCGTCTCCAAATCTCAGAATAAATGGGGCCATTATGTCAGCCTTGCAGAGACTTCCGGAGGCCGCATTACTTCTTTTAGCCTATCCTCAATCTCCGACATTCGTGTCGCCCCGCTTATACAAAGTACCTGGCACCAGCTCAATGTCTGCAATCATAATTGCTATAACTACTATACACCCAATAATTATCCCGCTGGTTGTGTTGCTACTGCTATGGCTCAGTTTATGCGCTATCACCAGTATCCAACGACTGGGATAGGCATACATGACTTCAAAATTAAAATCAACGGCAGTCAACAAACAGCATATACATTGGGTGGCGACGGTGCCGGCGGAGCATACAACTGGAATGATATGGTGCTCGTACCCGATTGCACCACGAGCGATATTCAGCTACAGGCCATAGGAGCACTTTGTTACGATGCCGGTATTTCAACTAACATGGAATATGGTCCCGAAGGTTCGAGCGCCGACGCCTTTAGCGCTGCAGAAGCACTGACTACCACCTTCAAGTATGCAAACGCAGTCAAAGGATTTAACCAGGGCAATGATATTGGTTCGGGATCAACCGGCATGATTAACCCGAACCTTGACTATGGTAATCCAGTCATTCTCGGCATCTGGCGCACACAAAACGGACACGCGGTTATATGCGATGGTTATGGCTATAGCGGCTCAACGCTTTACCACCATCTCAACATGGGCTGGTCTGGAAACGATGATGCTTGGTACAATCTGCCGAAAGTTGACGCAAAGACTGTGTACACATCGGTAATCGCATGTATATATAACATCTTTACTTCAGGTACGGGTGAGATAATCAGCGGCTTGGTCACGGATACTTCAGGAAAGCCCATATTTGGAGTAAAAGTGACAGCAAGAGACAGCCGCCTTCAATATGAAGCGATAACCAATAAAAAAGGTATCTATGCACTTGCTAACGTTCCATCGGAAGAAACATATATAGTCAGCATAACAAAAACAGGTTACCTTTTCACAGACCGGATTGTGACAACCGGAGCTTCGAGCGATGGAGAGAACGTCTCAGGAAACAGGTGGCAAATCGATTTCGTGGGCTCTATTGCCGGTGACCTTGATGGAGACAACGATGTTGACATCAATGACTTCGTTATATTCACATCGTCCTGGTTAACCAAATCAGAAGATGCCGCGTGGAATCCCGCCTGTGACATTAGCACACCCGCGGATAATTTCATCGATGCCATGGATTTCGCTGTCTTTGTCAATAATTGGCAGCAAGGCATTAAGTAACTCTGTTACCAAGAGTCATTTCCTGAAAAAACCTGCCCGTAGTCACATACGCAGCATGTCTGTTTTACTGAGATAAATTACCTAAAGGCTTGCATTTATGAAACAAACAGGATAATCTTATGCCTTTTCAGATACATTGGCATGAATCCTTTAAAAGATTTAGATTGTTAGAAAGCAGGATGATAAAACGTGAGATAAAAATACCGGGCTTGAAAGACAGAAGCTATAAGGTCGAAATTGGCACAGGTATTCTTAATGGACTATGGCAAAAAATAGAAGCAGATTTCGACAAACATAGCAAATTTATCGTTACCGATGAAAATCTGGTCTCGACAGGCCATCTGAATACGCTTTTAAATGGCAAAAGCATCCCTGCTTTCGTAATTAGTCCTGCCGGCGAGACATCAAAAAATATAAATACAATCGTTTCCATAATCGAGACTATGGAAAAGGCATATCTCGGAAGAGACAGTGTCATTGTTGCCCTGGGTGGCGGAACGGTCGGTGACATAGCCGGTTTTGCTGCATCTATTTTTAAAAGAGGTGTCCCTGTCGTCCAGATTCCAACAACAACGGTCGCTCAGGCCGATTCGGCTATTGGAGGCAAAACCGGAGTAGATTCAAGCGTAAGCAAAAACGCTTTCGGAGCATTCTGGCACCCTGCTGCCGTCTATATCGATATCGCTACATTAACAACACTGGACGATAGACAATTCAGAGCCGGGCTTGTCGAATCCGTAAAGCATGCTCTGATTGCCGATAGTAAGTATTTTGATTTTATTGAACAGAATCTTGACGCTATCCTCCAACGAGAATCGAGTGTCCTTGAGCAGATAGCTGATTACAATTGCAGAATCAAGGGCAGCGTGGTTGAGGCTGATCCGAATGAGCAAAACCAGCGAAGAATCCTGAACTATGGGCACACAATCGGACACGCGGTCGAAACCGCCAGCGGATTTGAACTGCTGCACGGCGAAGCCGTCGCCATAGGGATAATAGCTGCCGGCCTAATCGAAATTGAATTGGGACTGGCACTGCAGGGACGGCTCGACCGAATCCGGAAAATCCTGAATAGACTCGGTATGCCGGTAAAACCACCCAAAGATTTAGCCGATAAAGAGCTGATCGATATAATAAAACATGACAAAAAAGCAATTAATAAGTGGCCAAAATTCGTGTTAATCAGTAATATAGGCCGAATTTTTTGCCCGCATGGACAGTGGGCCGTTGATGTTAGTCAGGAACTGGTAGAGAGGGTGTTACATAAACTTTATAAAATTGATTGATGGTAAAATATGTATAGAGAACAAATTAAGGTACTTGATTGCACAATTAGAGACGGCGGACTTATAAACAATCACTACTTCACCGATGAGTTCGTGCGCGCGGTTTATCAGGCTCTGTCAAAGAGTGGCGTGGACTATATGGAATTCGGCTATCGAAGCAGCAAAGAGCTTTATCCACCCAAAGACTTCGGAGCGTGGAAATACTGCGACGACAACAGAATACGAGAAATCGTCGATGGCATCGAGTCTAATATTAAAATCAGTATAATGGTTGACTCATATCGCGTAAAAGAGCAGCAGTTTGCTCCGGCCGATGAGAGTCCAATCGACATGATTCGTGCAGCCACTTATGTCAAATATATCGATAGCGCTATAGAGCTTGTCAATAAGTGTCACGACCTTGGCTACGAAACAACCTGCAACATAATGGCCGTCTCGAAAGAAATAGAGCCGGACCTTGTCGAAGCCCTTGACCAGCTCGCAAAGACTCCTGTCGATGTCGTCTATGTTGTCGATAGTTTTGGCGCATTGTACTGCGAGCAGATTGAATATTTAGTCAAACTTTATAAAGAACACTTACCCGGCAAAGAAATTGGAATCCACTGCCACAACAATCAGCAACTGGCGTTCTCCAACACTATTGAAGGCATCATTCATAATGCTAATTACCTGGATGGCTCTTTATACGGTATCGGCCGGGGACCGGGTAACTGCTGCCTCGAACTGCTGGTCGGTTTTCTGAAAAATCCTAAATTCAATCTAACTCCTATTCTGAAGGTTATACAGGACTACATGATACCCATGCGTCAGGAAATTGAGTGGGGCTATATATTGCCGTATATGGTCACCGGCATATTAAACGAGCATCCTCAATTGGCTATAGCGTATCGAAAAACAGAAAACAAAGAAAAATATGCCGAATTCTATGAGCAACTGCGAGAAGTACAGGGATAGCAGCTTCTTATAACAGAGTTCCAACATTAAGCCCCGTCCCGTTCCGGCTCGGCCTTCACCGAGACAAGGGTTTCACACGGTTTTTTTTACTTTTCCACTATATCGCCCAACCGAAACATAGAACTTTTTTCTTGCTTTCTTGGCGATTTTGGTTAAATTTTATAAAAAATCCTTATACGGAGAATAAGCTATGATGGGCAAAAAGATAAGACTGGAAAGAATAATAGACCGCAATTCAGGCAAAACGGTCATTATTCCAATGGACCACGGTGTCACCGTCGGTCCGATAGCAGGTCTTGAAGACATGCGGACTACTATAAGCAAGGTAGTAGCAGGCGGAGCAAACGCCATCCTGATGCACAAAGGGATAGTACATGCAGGACACAGAGGCACAGGCAAAGATGTTGGGCTGATTATTCATCTTTCCGGCGGGACATCTTTGAGTCCCGATCCTAATGCAAAAGAGCTTATTTGCACTGTTGAGGAAGCAATCCAGCTTGGTGCCGACGCCGTATCTATCCACATAAATCTCGGTGCCGAAACCGATAAAGAAATGCTCTGGCAACTGGGCTACGTGAGCGGGCGATGCTTACAATGGCAGATACCGCTCGTGGTGATGATGTACACCCGCGGCGAAAAAATCAAGGATGAATTCAATGTCAAAAATGTCAAACATGCAGCAAGAGTTGGAGCAGAACTCGGTGCCGATATTGTTAAAGTTCCTTATACCGGCAGCGTTGAAACCTTCAAAGAGGTTGTTAATGGTTGTCCCGTGCCGGTGGTTATCGCCGGTGGGCCGAAAATGGGTGGCGACGAGGACATTTTCAGGATGGTAGAAGGCGCTTTACAAGCCGGAGCTGCAGGACTTTCAATCGGGCGGAATGCATTCCAGCACAAAACGCCGGACAAAATGGTCAAAGCCCTATCTAAAATGGTTCATGAAGGCGCAAGTGTCGAAAAAGCAATTGCGATACTAAAAGAATAAAGTAGGGTGTGCACCGCCCACCACAATAGAAATGGTGGGCACTGCCCCACCCTACAAAAATGAATCTTTATTACATCGCCGGCTCGACCTTCTTCTCTTCAACTTTCTTTTCGAGCTTCTTGCCGGTTATTTCACTGGTACCCCTATCTGATACCATCTGGCCCTTAAGGGCCTTGCCCTCAAGTTTGCCCTTGAATTCCATCTTGAAGGTCTGGTCAGGGGGTCCAAACTCGATATAAAATGTCACCTGGTCGCCTTCGAGCTTGAGGTCTTTCATAGGGATCTCGCCGCCAAAGAATTCATACCTGCCTGTCAGGTCCGAATCAATCATCATCATGCTTGTGCGTGTCCCTCTCTCGGATGTGCTTGTCAGCTCCCACTTTCCGATAAGTGGCGTACCGAAGCGCTTGCCATTGGCCTGAAACTCGCCCATTTCGCCTTTGAGCATTCCAATCAGCTCATTGCCTTTTACAGTTCCCTCGTATGTTGTTTCAAACTCCATGTCCTCTATTTTGCTCTTCCGAGTGAAGGTGAGCTTTCCACCCTCGAATTTCACATTGGATACTACATGCTCTCCCGGCTCTGCGGTCCACTTGCCCTCAAATGCACCGTCCGGCTTCTGCATGACTATCAGCCTGGCGGCGATTTCTCGATCCCCGACATTAAATTTTATGTCCCATTGTCCGAGGATGGGGAGCTTGGGCTTTTTGCGTGTCCCGTTGGCGGCAGACTCACCACGGTCGCTTGACATTGTGCCCGTTAGTTTACCGTCCTTCAGGACTCCGCTGTAATCCATTGAAAACTCCTGGTCACCAAATCTGATTGTACGGACAAATGTGAGCTTCTCGCCGTCAAATTTGACATCAGACAAATCGCTGGAGCCCCATTTGCCTGACAATGTTCCATCATCGTTTTTGGTAATAGACAACGTGGCAAAGCTGTCTCTACCGCCGAAATCCACTTTCATTTCCCATTCACCTACGATGTCTTCTGCTGCCCAGACAAGCGAGGTCTGTACCAACAACAAAAGACCAACGACAACAATGGTGTTTCTGCCTGCTTTGTAGATTAACGACTGATTCATAGCTAACCTCCTAAAAATGATTTTACAATTAGTTACTTTTTAAAAACGAGCCCTTGATAATACTATAAAATTACTTAAAAAACAATAAATTTTTTTCAAAAAATCGGGGTTTGAAATGGAGCAAAAACGCATGGTCAATCCATAAAAGCGGATCTACCTGACATTTTGGACTGAAAATGAATACTACCTGTGATTTTTCGCCAATGTGAAACCTCCCAGCCGGAATATATGTTTGCATATAATTGGGCATTATACGACCAATATATAGTAAAAGTGCTTCCTCTCTAAGATAAAAACCGGCAAGATGTGCACTCATCTCGGCGCTCATCGTGGCGGAACATGCCGTAGCCAGGAAGGCCAGGCCAAAGCTGGACTGCACACCAAAAAGGCCTGCTGGGCGCACTTTATTTTTATGGATTGATATTAATCAATTTTTAGCGTTCACATAAGATATACGTAAGGTGCTTACGCGCTTTACCCCGTTAGAATGCTCCGTATGAGTATCGTTAGAAGGACGAAGGGTTTCTAACAGGGTTTACGTATGAGCTTTTTTTGTTGCTGGTTGTTAATACGCCGCAGGTGTATTAAGGGCAAATAAAAGAATTAACAAATTTTGAATTATATCAATTAACTCCTCTGGATTGCAAGATTACTGCGCTACCTGTTAATAACACTTAGTAGACATTAAGAGATTTTGGATTTGTTTTGGTAGGGTGGGCTGTGCCCACCAATTTCTAAGTGGTGTGCGGAGCACACCCTACATTCTGTAGCCTTGAGTCTGCTATCCACCGATAAAAAGAAATATGTATGGTGTACCCAGATTTTCCCCCACCTTGTTTTTATTCCGTTCAGGAAATAAATTTTCAATATAGGATTTTTTGCTGAATCAACTCTTTACGTTTTTCTATGAAATCATAGAAGTTCCTGATACTCCACTTACCTTCGGGAATTAAATGTTTTCTGAGTTCTCTCTCTTTCTCCCGGTCACTGGAAAAGGAATCTATCCATTCCGAGAACAAGGTATTTCCTTTTATTTTATTTTCTGTGCTTCCACTATATCGAATATTGTAAATACAATTAATCTTGTCTTCTGGCACTTTTGCTTCTCTTAGTTCATCTTGGGAGAAAATGTGGTCTTGCTCCGGCAAATTCCCTTTAAATCTAGGTTGAAAATTGATTGCACCTTCATAACATATTGAAAGGACTAAATAGCTGTCTACTGAGTTGTAGAAAACATCGTTAAGGAAATCCGAATCCAGTTTCATTGACTTTTTGGTTTCAGTATTAATCTTCTTTTCAATATCTTTCGCTGGAAAGGACTTGGAAGCATTAATATCAATTATCTCTTTGCACTTATACAGGATTGTATCTGACTGGCCACCGAAGATCCCAGATAGAAGGGCCTTTATGAGCCAGACTTTAACAGCACTGACTTGTTCATCATTTATGCAACGGTTTCCTGAACCCAATCCCCTAAATTTGTTCTTATACAACCAATAGATGACAGGTATTATTGCATTATTACTTGGAATAGTCTTGTGGCTTGTCAATAAAAGCCTATCCTTGAGAAAATCTATCGTCAAGCTTATAGCTTGTTCAATTTCACTCCAGTCTTTTTGGACTTTGTGTATAAGATCTGGTTGGAAATTTTTTGTTTTGTATCTAACATCCTCATAGTTTTTCGCATTCAGTACTAAAATCGTTTTTAAAATGAAGTCATTTGAGAACTTATACCTGTCGTTATCGTTTATGTTAGACAATAACCTATCAAATTTATTTCTTGCATCAACCCATTTCGATTTTATAGTTGAAAATAGTAAGTCAGAATACGACAATGGTGTGCCCCCTGAATTTGTTCTGACAAAAATATCCAGCACTTTGTCATAGTCTTTTTCAATTTCAGGGTAATAATGGATTATCTTTTCCGCTTTTAGATATTGGCATAATTTAGCAACAGTATTTTTTGGATTATCATTCAACTCAATATTGTGTTCTTTTTTTATATTTGTGGCGATTTTTAATATCTCGCTGTATATGTTGCCAATTTTCAAATCGTAAATGTCCTTGACTCTGTACCATAATTTCAACTGCTCATTATTTTCACAGAAGCTTGTGCCTTTGTTCTTATTGAAAAATTTGAATTCGTATAAAATTCCGTCCTCCTTTTCCTCCTCACCGCTCAAGATATCAATATATAGATCATAGGGATTACTTCTTATTATGTAATTCCCTTTTAATACAAGGTAAAATGTTGTTAGTCTTTGTTGCCCATCTAAAATGAGTAAGTATTCTTTGGCAGATTTCAATTCTGTATTTTCCCTATTTTTTTCCCTACTAGTTCTAACAAATTCCAATTTCTTTATCTTTTCCAACTTAAGGTACTCCCCGCTTTGTTTCCAGAATAAAAATGTGCTGATTGGATAGTCCCGCATGATCGAATCGAATAGGGCATATACTTGTTCAGGTTTCCAGACAAAATTTCGTTGTATATCAGGCAGGAAATATGTCTTGTTAATTTCTTCCGTCACTTCAGAAATTGACTTTCTTTCGTAATCTTGCACGATTATCTCCCTTCTAAGAATATCGAAGTGCAATCTGGGTTTCTATCACGGTACTTTTTCAAATAAATTCTCTATTTATATGCTTTCTCGCTGTACAGTGGTGCTTTTATTCTATCGTCATTTTTTAAACTGTGTTTAATCACGTATTAAGTCTTTTTGTGATAATTTGGGCAAAATTCTAACGAAAAAATCAACCAAAACACGCCGGGGGTTTAAAACAAAAATCGGAAATTTGAAAAAAATTTTTATTCCTTTGCAGCCGGTCGCTTACGCTCCCGGCTCTGTCTTTAAATTCACGAATTTTCGCATCAAGCGCGCCAGTTCGCCCCATTTATAGAAGGGCTTGTTAAGCCTTCTATAATTGGGAAACACTAAATCCCAAATTCTAAATACGAAACAAATTCAAAATTCAAACTTGTTGTGAGCTTGCCGAATCCATTTTCGAATTTTCAAAACCTTCTGTTTTTGGTCATTTGAATTTTAATCATTTGAGCTTGTTTAGGATTTAGTACTTAGAAATTAGAATTTTCTGTGATGTTTCCTCTCGGTAGGGGGATTTTGCACCATCGACCTCGTTATTCACATTCCACCTTGGCTCGACCGCATTTTGGTTCTTCCTGCGCTTTTGTATCGGCGTATTCGATACGGCTATTCCTTCCGCCTCATACCACTGACGCAGGGCAAATATGCCATCGTCGATCCGGAAGATTTCTTACATCTATCGAAAGAGAAATGGTATGCCGCCGGAAGTAATGGAATATTCTACGCCGTACGAGCTGCAAAAGGCAGTAATAGAAAACAGCGTCGTATTCATATGCACCGATGGATACTCAAGGTACCTGAGAGTTTATTTGTGGACCATATTAACCACAACGGTCTGGACAATCGAAAGGCAAATCTGCGGCCAGCTAACAATGCTCAAAATGGTCAAAATCGAGCTAAATTCAGTAAACGAACTTACAGTTCAAAATACAAGGGTGTCACATGGCACGGAAGACAAAAAACATGGAGAGCACATATCCAGGTCAATCGCAGGTTATTATCCCTCGGTTCTTTCGGTGACGAGGTCAAGGCGGCCAAAGCCTATGACCGGGTTGCTAAAAAATACCATCGTGAATTTGCAGTTTTAAACTTCCCAAATGAAACCTCTCGTCCCGGCTGGCGTCATAAAATCATCGAGGCACTGTTACAGCTTATCTCTTTTACTTCTCCGGCGTTTATAGAATTACCAGCCTTAGCCTTGACAGCACAGCCCGCAATAAATAAAGTGGAGCCAATGGCAAAGACGCTCTACATAATTGACGGCCATGCACATATTTACGCAGCTTATTACGCCAAGATGCGTCCGCTGACCAGTCCAGCCGGCGAGCCAACCAATGCTACCTACATCTTTACAATGGCCCTGTTAGGCCTTATCCAGCGTCGAAAACCTGATATGCTCGTGGTGGCGATGGACAGTATCGCCCCGACTTTCAGAAGCGATTTATACTCGGAGTATAAAGCCAACCGCCCGCCGATGCCCGATGATATGCCCGTTCAAATAAGGCGCATCGAGCAAATTCTCGAAGCGATGAACGTTCCCGTATTACGTGTCGAAAGTTTCGAGGCGGATGATGTGATAGGTACCTTAGCCAAAAAGTGCGGTGCTGATGGGTATGATTGTTTTATCTGCTCAAGAGATAAGGATGTCCTCCAACTGCTGACCCCTGCCTCCGCAGGGGCAGGCTGCATCAGCACGTTTGACATCAAGACCGATACTGCTATGGATGCCGCCAAAATGGTCGAGCAAATGGGAATTACGCCTGAGCAGTTTATCGATTGCCTTGCTTTGCAGGGTGACACATCGGACAACGTCCCCGGCATACCGGATGTCGGCCCCAAAACCGCTATTGATTGGATTCAAAAATATGGCTCAATTGAAAATCTATACCGGCACATCGACGAGATAAAGGGCAAACGCGCTGAAAACCTGCAAAAGTTTGAAGAGCAGCTTGCCCTGAGCAAGGAATTGGTGACTATTGATTGCGATGTCCCTATCAAGATAGATTATAAAGATTTGGCTTTGAAGGAATTTGATAAAGATAAACTGGTCGGCATTTTCACCGAGCTCGGCTTCAATCGCCTCCTTGCGCAAGCTGGCCTTAAGACCACCTCTGAAACGCAGAAATCCATAACAACTGTTCCAGAGCCTCAGCGAGAATTGGTTGAGACTTTATCCGCCGTAGGCGGTCAAGCTTCTGCTAAGACAGTCAGTCATGATTATCAATTGATAGACACGCAGGAAAAATTCTACGCATTTGTGGCTGAGCTAAAAAAACAAAAGATGTTTGCTCTCGATACCGAAACTACTTCGATTCAGCCTATGCGGGCGGAGCTTGTGAGCATCAATTTTTCATGGAAGCAGCACACCGGATTTTATGTGCCTGTAAGGGGACCAATCGGCTCAAAATATCTTGATATAAATTTAGTTCGCCGCGAACTGACGCCCATTCTGGCAAACGAAGATGTAAAAAAAATCGGCCAAAATATTAAGTATGACATGCTGGTGCTGCAAAACGCCGGGATGCCTCTCAAAGGGATTTACTTCGATACGATGGTAGCTTCGTATTGCCTCGACCCCGGGCGGAGCAGTCACTCGATGGACCAAATGGCACTGGATTTTCTCAATTACGAGTGTATTCCCATATCGGCTCTTATAGGTAAAGGCAAAAACCAGCTTACCTTTGATATGGTCGATACAGCTACGGCCTGTGAGTATGCGGCGGAGGATGCCGACATAACTTTGCAGCTTTATTTTTATCTTAAAGACCGTCTCGAAGCGGAACCTCCGCTCAAGAAACTATTTTTCGATGTGGAAATGCCGCTCGTTTCGGTCCTGGCGGCTATTGAGTATAACGGCGTTTCGCTCGATACGAAGCTGCTGAGGAAGATGTCGGGCGAGCTTAATAGAGCAATCAAGGAACTCTCCGACAAGATTTATGAGCAGGCAGGGACGGTTTTTAATATTGATTCTCCGAAGCAGCTTGCCGAGATACTCTTCGACAGACTCAATCTTAAGTCTTCGCGTGTTGGAAAAGCCGGTCGAAGCACGGATGCAGCGGTGCTCGAACAGTTAGCCGACCAGCATCCAATCGTTGAGCTGATTCTCCAATACCGCATGTTGAGTAAATTACAAAGTACTTATGTCAATAAGCTCGGCTCGTTAATCAATCCGAGGACCGGCCGAGTGCATGCTTCGTTCAATCAGACCGTCACCGCGACAGGGCGATTAAGCTCCAGCGATCCGAATTTGCAGAACATCCCGATTCGTACCGAGCTTGGCAGTAAGGTGCGCTCCGCATTTATTCCAGAAGATAAAAACGGCTGCATACTAAGCGGGGACTATTCACAAGTTGAGCTTCGATTGCTGGCTCATTTTTCAAAAGACAAGGCTCTAATGGCTGCTTTTGCCGCCGACCAGGACATTCACCGCTTCGTTGCTTCACAGATTTTTAATGTACCACTCGACGAGGTGACAAGCGAAATGCGCTCACGCTGCAAGGCGGTCAACTTCGGCATTATTTACGGCCAGGGCGCTTTCGGCCTGTCACGCACTATAGGAATAAGCCAAGCTGAGGCTAAGAAATTTATCAATGATTATTTTGCCCGTTATAAATCAATACGCAAATTCATGGACGATTGTATCGCGACAGCAAAACGCACAGGCTACGCCGAGACGATTCTTCACCGCCGGAGAAAGATACAGAACTTGTCCAGCAAAAATAGCAATAAGCGTGCGCAGGCCGAACGCCTCGCAGTCAACACCGTTATTCAAGGCTCCGCAGCCGATCTAATCAAAATTGCGATGATTACTATTCAGCGGAAAATCGAGAAGGAGCATCTGCCTGTAAAAATGCTGCTTCAGGTCCACGATGAACTGGTTTTTGAGCTTCCCGCTGTTGAGGCCGAAAAACATGCGAGCTGGATACGCAAGGAGATGACAGAGGCTATCAAGCTCGATGCCCCCCTAAAAGTCGATATAAGCTACGGCCCAACCTGGCTTAAATAATTATTCTGAAAACATAATGTTTAGCCCTGCAATTTATTGTAGGCTTGTTCATCGTATCTCGGAATAATAAAAACTGGGTACTGATGATTCAACTGTCCAGAACATCGCTAAGAAAATCGTTGACAAAATCGATATTCTTAATTATCATTTCTATGGAATGTGCGGGAAGTAAGACCTCAAAAATTATGAAGAGGATGTCACTATGCTTATCTCAAAAAAATATTTGTTAGTATTACTTCTGCTATTAGCTGCTACTGTTGTATGGACCGTGTATACTTTAGTGTGGATTAGAAGACATGAAACTCAACAGTCAAATAGTCTAACTCATGCCCAAATTGCCGGTTCTCCAATAATAAAGGTTAAAGCGGAAGAACTCGAATCCACGTATATAACGCCTCATTTGGAGTGCGAGATCAAGCCAGACAAGAACGTCCTTTGGTGTGCGACTTTCCAAATCGCCTGGAACGAACTCCTCGAACTATTAAGCGAGGACGAAAAGTTTGAAAATGTGCCAGAAATGGTGAGGATTCTCAACAAGAAGACGGTTACTCGCGCGGATTTAGATGAGAAGAGCTACGTGGCAATGGCTGGGTGGCGCACCTCAGGGCCGAACGATATAATCCGCAGAATCAGAACCGCCTTGAATATAAAATTTAAGGGACAGGCTAGTCCTGAACTTTTATCAGATCTTGAGTCAATAAATCATAGTCTTCCGATTGCGTACGCGTATATGTTTAAAGATTTGCCGTTTGAGTGGGCATTCGATAGGATGCACCGCCCTTTCAAGTTCGTAGGCTGCGAAGTGGAGTCATTCGGTATAGTTCAGTTTCTTCGGCATCAGCAAAATGAAGCCAAGGCAGCCGGTCAGATTCTCATTTACGATTACAAGAACGAGGATGACTTCATTATTGAACTGAAGACACAGTCAAAATCGGACCACCTGATTCTTGCCAAGATTAAGCCTGCCCCAACTTTGGTTGAGACTATAACCGCTGTTCAAGACCGTATAGTTAAGAGCCGACCAACTTCGTTTCCCGAGCTTAGCGACTTGTTCATTCCTGTGTTTGATTTTGATGTGCTCCGTGACTACCATGAGCTCCTTCAAGCGGGACTCGTAATGGCGAAGCAGCAGATTCGCTTCAGGCTGGATGAAAGAGGTGCTGTACTTAAGTCTGAAGCAGTTATGGCTACCGCCCGCACACAGGACCTGATATTTGACAAACCTTTTCTGGTAATGATCAAGCGGAAAAACGCTAAAGTGCCATATTTTGCTTTATGGGTCGCAAACGCAGAATTACTCGTACCATTCCGCCAGAAGGAGTAAGCCACCGTCGTTGTGAAAGCTGTTGTTTGACATGGAAAACTGCTGGGAAAAATCCGATAGTGTTGCTATAATTGATTTGAATTTTTAATGTCAGATACACTCTTTTTAGGAGGAGAAAGAAGGATGTGTAATTTAAACAAAGTTCTCCGAATATCATTGCTTGTATTATCAATCTTCTTCTCCACCTTAACGGCTCAGGCAAAATATGGTGAGGGCAGCGGGACGGCGGATGAACCATACCTAATCGAAACGGCTGAGCAGTTGAATGCTATCGGGGCAAATCCTGCTGACTGGGATAAATACTTTAAGCTGATCGCAGATATTGATTTGAGTGACTTCACAGGTGCAACCTTCAATATCATTGGCCAGTGGGTGGCATGGGGTTCACCTAATAATGAACCATTCGCAGGCATTTTTGACGGCAACGGCAAGACAATCTCGAACTTTAGCTATAACTCGACAAATGAGGACGGTATCGGCCTTTTTGCGTACGTCAGGGGCCGCGTTCAAAACCTGCAATTAGTCAATCCAAAGATCATCACAAACGGATGGAACGCTGGCTCGCTGGTCGGTTATCTGGAGAAAGGAAAGATCATTAACTGTCATGCTAAAAACGCTGAAGTTTCGGGCGGCTTCTACGTCGGTGGACTGGTAGGAACGAACGATGGAACTATCTCTCATTGCTTTACAAGCGGCCAAGTTTCAGGTGACACATTTGTCGGCGGATTGGTGGGACTTCTCGGTGACGGCTTAGTGACCATTTGCTATTCCACCGCTGCTGTTTCAGGCAACCAGAGTATTGGTGGTCTTGTAGGC
>CAZVUF010000007.1:0-25239 GCA_964629355.1 uncultured Pirellulales bacterium
GGAAAAGACAAATTGAGACACATTTACAGAACGGCAGTGTGTTATCTATGCCTTATCCTGACGATTTTTTTGACACGGTTTTATTGATTAGTATTCTTGAGCATTTGAAGCCATCTGAGCAGATTCAGGCTTTTCAAGAGGTTCGCAGGGTGCTTAAGCCCGGGGGCCAGGCGATATATGGTGTGCCGATTGAACGCCGGTTTATGGTAGCGATGTTTTGGCTGTTGGGTTTTAACATTCGTGAGCATCATTTTTCCACCCAGAAGGATGTATTCGAGGCTGCCAATAGCATTTTGGAAAAAGTGAAAATTATCCAAATGAAAAGTGTCCCTTCGTTCTTTGGGCCGGTTTATGAAGTCGGACATTTTGTCAAGAATTTGTGAAAAGTATGAAAATAGTTGAGTGGCTTAGACAACCTGAAACCAAACGCATCAAAGATCTTGATGACCCGGCTACTACCCAGTTACACGCTGAGATTATACGGAAAAAGCCATTTCTACAGAAATTATATATCGACTTCTATAAACAGTTTGCAAAAACAATACCTGATTCTGAAAAGAAATTTCTTGTTGAGCTTGGAAGCGGCGGCGGTTTTATTAAAGAGGTGATACCAAATGTGGTTACATCCGACATCCTGGAGCTGCCTAATGTTGATAAGGTCTTCTCAGTTCTTGATATGCCCTTTGGGAATGAAAGCGTGGACGTTTTTTTTATGATTGATGTCCTTCATCATGTTACTAATCCGAGAGTGTTCTTTAAAGAGGCCTTGAGGTGCCTTAAGGCAGGCGGCAAAGTAGTTATGATTGAACCGGCAAATACGTTGTGGTCAAGGTTCATTTATAAAAACTTTCATCACGAGTTTTTCGACCCGCAGGCACAATGGGAGCTGCCGGAGGGAGGACCTCTTTCGCAAGGCAATGGGGCACTACCGTGGATAATATTTACACGTGATCGCAGTATATTTGAGAAAGAATTCCCAATGTTGAGAATTGTGAGCATGCGCAACCATACGCCTTTGAGGTACCTGCTCAGTGGCGGCTTAACACTGAGGCAATTGGTTCCATCTTTTACTTACCCTGCTGTTAAAGCTGTAGAATACTTATTGTTTCCATTAAATAATTTGTTGGGCATGTTTCAGACGATAGAATTGCAAAAGCAATGAGAAAACGGAAGATACAAAGAGCGAGGAGGTCGGTGGCGAAACATATACGTGTTATGTCCGTTAACCAGGTTGAAGCTGAAGAGCTTGGAAAATGGGAAAGATATTTAGAGCTCTTTTTGATAGGGGCTTTTCTTGCTTTTGGCATATATCAGTCGATTTTGTATTTTGGTCATAAGGTTGTCCCCATCTCGGATTTTCCGGATATTGTCAGAGTTGGTCACGATCTTTTATCCTTCAGGCTCCCGGCACGTTTCAAGCAGGCCCCGGTAGTCGGAATATTGCAGGCTCTGCTTTCATACGTAGTTGGCGGACAACATCCTGACCTTACGGCCGGCTGGCTGCTCAATGCTATTTTACATCCGCTTAATCTTGTTTTGTTTTATTTGGTCGGCAGACAAATAATAGGCAGGTCCGCTATTTGGTTTGCTGTTATCGCCATTTTGAATCATTGGGTGATATACATGCTGACCGAGCCTATTATGGAAACGTCGCTGCTGTTTTTCTCGCTTGTGACGTTCTATTTGATTTTTAAACGCTCCAACTGGTGTTATGTTTTTGCTTCGATAACCACCATGGTGCGGTATGAAGGGGCTGCACTGATTTTAGCTGCCTTTGTGATGGATATGATTTACCGTAGGAGCAGGGGTGAGCGAATTCGAGCTTTTTTATATTCGGCTCTGGCATCCGTTCCTCTGGCTGTTTGGATGCTCGGCACAATTTTGACCTGGGAATCAGAAAAAAGCCATTATTTAAGTGTGCTCTTTTCAAAAGATTACGCAAAGACATTTGCTCAACCTGTGGAACAAAGAACAGGTTTATTGCTGCACCTGAATCTGCTTTGGACGGTTGGATTTCGTCCTTTGTTTATGCTGCCCCCTGGAGCAAGCAACGCTTTAGCATGGATGATTTGGACGATAAGTAAGGTTCTTGCAATTGTTGGATTTTCTGTTGGTTCAATCTATGGATTATGCAAACGCCGATGGGAAGTATTATCGCTGCTTATATTTTTTGTACCGTATTTTTTGCTTCATGCGTTTTATCCGTATCCTCTACAGAGGTTTCATACCAATATTTTCTGGATAGCGCTTTTGTTATGTTTATTTGGCCTGCAGAACGTTTGGAAACTTATCAATAGGAATGACAGGCTGCCTAAGGTTATGATAATAATACTGCAAAGCCTGGTGGCTGTAGTATCGATTATTTGGCTCATCCCGCTAATTCGTTATTTACCGAAATTGTTTCAATTCAGCCCTCGCTCAGCACCTCTACCTTTTGCCGCGATGTTGTTAGTGGGACTTATTTTTGCTGGTCGAGTTTATATCTACAGACTCAGGCACTTTCCGCGTGAATTTGCCGTATTAGTGTTTTTATGCCTGATTATTGTATCTAATCAATTTACACTGGTTCAGCTTGTTGGTGACGGACAGCAGGATGCGGAATTCAAGCTCTTGGCGGACTGGTACATTGCCAATGCTAAGCCGGGTGAGAAGATAGGTGTCTATATGGCGTCTGTTGTGAAGATATTTGCTCCAAAATATGCGCAGGATATTGTCCCATTGCCGGCAGCCGACAGCCCTTCGGAATTCGTCGAGGCTTGTCACAAACAGGGTATTACTTACGTTGTTTGGGCTACCAGAGAAGGGCTGCGGGACGACCATACAGGCTACAGGCAATTCAATCTTCATAAAAATATAGCGCATCTTCAGAAACCGCAAAGCTCAGAGGATTATCAATTTGTTACGCGGGTTAGTGCGGAAAGAGGGTATGTAAATATTTTCCGCCTCCGGTAAAGACGAAGGACGAATAACAGAAGACAGAATTCAGAAATCTATCCTTTGGATTTACATCGCGACGACTTCTTTAACCTCGGGCACCTTCTCTTTCAGGATTCTTTCGATGCCCATTTTCATTGTCATAGTAGCACCAGGGCAGCCTTGGCAGGCTCCCTGCAGGCGAACTCTAACGGTATTATCATCATCTGTTCCCACTAATTCGACATCGCCGCCATGACCTTGTAAAGCGGGCCGAATCGACTCTATTACATCTTTTACTTTTTCCTCGAAGGTTTTTTCATCACTGGTTTCACTGCAACCGCATTTATCGCACATTTAAAATCTCCTAAGACTCATTTTGTCAACTGATTATAGCAGCAGTTCAGCAGCAGTTCAAATCATTTTATTTACGATTATGCCGCATTCATGTTTGCTTAAAAAGGTTAAAAAATATTGTTTTTGACCTTGCTAAATTGCCGAAATTACTTGACAGGTGGTAATTTGCTTTATATAATTTTTACGTATTTGTGTGAAAACATGCAAATGCGATCCTGAAATTCGCTTTAAGCGAAATTACGGGATTATAGTTGGGCTTAAATCTTCGAGTGATTGGGTCGCTTCTGTGGCAGAAGCGATTGAATTCTCGGAACAGCCCGGAAAGCTGTAATTGGAGTACTCGTTGCATGGGTACATCCGGAATAACGATTAACGTTTATCAGGAAAGGAACACAAATGGCATCCAAAACTCGCACACAGGCTTCCTCGGCCAACCAATCGGTCCTCAAAACAGGCGCTCAAATTATAGTTGATACCCTTCTTGAGCAGGGTGTTGATACGATGTTCTGCTATCCAGGCGGCGTTGTACTGCCTTTGTTCGACAGGTTGTATGATGCGCCAATAAGATTTATAAATCCACGTCATGAGCAGGGTGGCTGCCACATGGCTGATGCATACGCTCGTGTCACCGGAAGGGTCGGCGTAGTGCTGGTGACAAGCGGCCCCGGCGCGTGTAATTTGGTTACCGGCTTGGCTACAGCAATGATGGATTCGGTGCCGATTGTCGCTCTTACGGGCCAGGTTCGCACGGAGCTTATCGGAAATGATGCGTTCCAGGAAGCGGATACTACCGGCATTACCCGGCCGGTTACAAAATACAATTGCATCGTAAAGAGAGTTGAAGACCTTGCTCGCACGATTCGGGAGGCATTTCATATTGCTTCGACCGGCAGACCTGGTCCAGTAGTGATCGACATACCGGTTGACGTCGAAATCAATAAATGCAGCGCAGATACTTCAGGTGAGATAAATCTGCCCGGCTACAAGATTCGTACCAAAGGTAACACCAGACAGATATCAATGGCCGTGGCTGCGATAAACAAATCCGAAAGGCCTGTACTTTATGTCGGCGGCGGCGTGATTAGCGCAAATGCAAGCGAGGAATTAAGAGCTCTGGCGGAAAAGGCACATCTGCCGGTGACAACAACGCTTTTAGGACTCGGTAGTTTCGACCAGAGAAAGCCGGAATCGCTGGATATGCTTGGAATGCACGGCTCTGCTTATGCGAATTATGCAGTCCAGGAGTGTGACCTGTTGATTGCTATAGGTGCTCGATTTGATGATAGGGTTACCGGCAAGTTAAAGGCCTTTGCTTCCGGTGCAAAGATAATCCATATAGATATCGACCCATCCAGTATATCGAAAAATGTACATGTTGATATCCCTGTGGTCGGCGATGCTAAGGCGATACTGGTTGAACTGACGAAAGAAGCCGAGTTCCGTGAGAGAAAACCGTGGTTTGAGAAGATCGCCGAGTGGAAGAATAAATATCCATTCAGCTACGACCGGAAGGCGAAGACGGTTAAGCCTCAGTACGTTATTGAGGAGCTTTGCCGTCAGACTAAGAGCGAAGCGATTGTTACAACGGGCGTTGGCCAGAATCAGATGTGGGCAGCTCAGTTCTACCGTTATATCAGGCCACGACAGTTTATAAGCTCCGGTGGCCTGGGCACCATGGGTTATGGTCTGCCCGCCGCCATAGGTGCTCAGGTAGCCAAGCCTGATGCTGTCGTCATTGACATTGATGGTGATCATAGTTTTAATATGACAATGACCGAACTGGCCACCGCTGTTCAATACAATTTGCCCATAAAGGTTTGCATCATGAACAACGGATATATGGGGATGGTTCGGCAGTGGCAGGAGCTCTTTTACAATAAGCGCTATTCCAACAGTTCGCTGGTTAATCCCGATTACGCTACGGTGGCACAAGCCATTGGTGCAGTCGGCATTACCGTTGATAAAAAAGAGGATGTCACCAAGGCCATTGAGCAGATGCTGGCTGAGAAGAAGCCTTGTGTGATTGACTTTAGGATTGACCGAGAAGAAAATGTTTGGCCGATGGTGGCGGCTGGCAAAAGTCTAAATGAAATGGACGGCCTTGATATATTAGAAAGGTTGATTTAAGCTTTGAAAGTGACTTGAAAAATGAAGCATATAATTAGCGCATTAGTCGAGAATAAACCTGGGGTCTTGGCCCATGTTGCGGGGATGTTTGCTGCTCGTGGTTTCAATATTGACTCATTGGTTGTCGGCAGAACCGAAGACCCAGATCTCAGCCGAATGACGCTTGTTGTTATCGGCGATGACAGGGTGGTTGAGCAGGTTCGAAAGCAATTAGCCAAGATTGTTCCCGTCGTTAAGGTTCAGGATTATGCTGGTCAGCCGGTCGTAGCCCGAGATTTGATGTTGATAACGATTTCGGCTCCGCCGGATAAACGCCCTGAGATCCTGTCGTTGATAGAAATATTTAGGGCAAAGGTTGTGGATATTGGCCAAAAGTTCGTGATGGTCGAAGTGAGCGGCCCTGAATCCAAGATTGAGGCTTTCATCGAAGTTTGCAGGCCTTACGGCATTAAAAGTGTGGCAAGAACCGGTACAATCGCCATGCCGAGACAGGCCAAAAGTCAGAATATAGAAGACAGAATACAGAATTCTGACTCCTGACCTCTGTCGCCTTACCCCTATTAAATTCCTTGCCTGATGGGATGCTTTGCGTATAATATGCGCATTGAATGTGATTGTAGTATTGTGAGCAGCACAGTTTTTTAGAAAGTAAGGAGAATTAAAGCTATGGCAGCAAAAATTTATTATGAAAAAGACGCTCCGATAGCCGCGTTAAAAGGTAAGAAAGTAGCGATTATCGGTTATGGTAGTCAAGGCCATGCGCACAGTCTGAACCTGCGTGATAGCGGCATAGAAGTGGGGGTGGCTGAACTTGAAGATACCAATAATTACAAACTGGCGATAGAACACGGCTTTAAACCAACAGATATAAAAACCGCGATTAACGGCGCCGTGTTAGTAATAATGACGATACCGGATGAGATCCAGGCTCAGGTATACAAGAGCGAAATTGAGCCGAATTTGAAGGCGGGCCAGACGGTCGGTTTTTGTCACGGCTTTAATATTCATTTCAAGTACATTGTGCCGCCGAAGAACATTAATGTGGTCATGATTGCTCCAAAAGGGCCGGGACATCTTGTTCGCAGTGAGTTTGAAAAAGGTGGCGGCGTGGCAAATCTCATAGCTGTTCAGCAGGATGCAACCGGTAACGCTAAGGATATCGCATTAGCCTGGGCAAATGGAATTGGCGGCGCGCGAGCCGGCATCATTGAAACAACGTTTAAGGAAGAAACCGAGACCGACCTGTTTGGAGAGCAGTGCGTTCTCTGCGGTGGTCTTACAGCTCTTATCAAAGCCGGTTTTGAAACGCTTGTCGAAGCGGGCTATCAGCCGGAAATCGCCTACTTTGAGTGTATGCATGAAGTAAAACTCATTGTTGACCTTATGTACCAAGGTGGACTCAGTTACATGAGATACAGCATATCCAATACCGCTGAGTATGGTGACTTAACCCGCGGGCCAAGAATTGTCAACGAGCAAACCAAAGCGGAAATGAAAAAAATCCTCTCAGAGGTTACGAGTGGCCAATTCGCCAAGGAGTGGGTGAACGAATACCAATCCGGACTTAAAAAATTTAAGCAGTTGTATCAAAATGACTACAATTGTCAGCTTGAAAAAGTCGGCAGAAGCTTGCGTAAAATGATGAAGTGGATCAATGCGAAAGAAGTCTAACGAAATCGCGTGTTAGTGTAGCTCCCCGATCGAGCTTTTATGTGAATGGCGAATGATATGAAACGAACAGCCAAAACCTTTGAAATTCAGCGGTTTTCAGCTTGTCAGCTTGCGCTGTTGGTTATTTTGTGCTGGGTTTTATATGGTTGTTCTAACGAGCAATACATCCGGACGAGAGAAATTTCTTATGAGGAGCTTTCCACCTGCTACAATAAAATAAAACTAAAAGTTACCAGCAGCCTCGATGTGCTGGAAATGCTTGGTAAACCGGGTTATGAGCTTGAACCAGGCTCTACCGAATTGCTTAGTCAGAGTGACACTGCTGTAGCATCATTAGGACAGAGTAAAAATGGTTACAAAACCTGGTTCAATATGGTTGCCTTCAATAAACAAAATATGACTGCAGAGCGAAAATATTTTTATTTAGCAGATGAAAATGCCGGTTCTTTGTTGACTCAATTACGGGGTTTTTTGACTTCACCGGCTAGGGGCCTTGTTTTTGACGGCCAAATCATATTGCCGTCGGAAGTGCTTCAAAAACCCTACATAACCGAAGAAGAAAAGCAAATAGCAATACTAAAGCAGGTTGCAGAAAATCTTCGCAAAGACACCGATGAGCTTGGTAAAATTCCGGCAAGTGATCTAGGCAGGGGTAATCAAAAGCTCGCCGTCTCCAGCATGTTCCTGAATCAGATATTTAAAAGTGTTTTGCTTGAATTAGATAAATCGCCTGCGATGGCAAAGAACTTGAGCGATGAAAACGGTGTTCAGTTCGATCATATAAGTTTTAACAAAGGTAAAATTCGAATGACCGTTGATAGCAGTGTCGTCACGGTTAAAATCAAATTAGGATATTTTAAAGATAAGTTTGAAACGGCGGAAGGTTCGACGAAGAAAAATATTTAGCCCCCAAATCCTTCGACCCTGATAAAGACGGATTTATTTGGGGGTTTTATATCAGATTATATATCACACAACAAAAGAGTGGGTCTGTAAGCCGAGTTCTGTGCCCCGCCTAAGGTGACAGGCGGCAGTCATTTATCTTGACCAACTGTTGCCAGTTGGCTCTCCCGAAGGATCGAGAAGCGACCTACCCGCTGGCTGAGTCTGCCGATGGCAGACTCACACCCGGGCCGAGTTACCAGCTACTTGGTCTTGCAGGCGGTGGGGTTTACCCTGCCGGAGCCGTCACCGACTCCGCGGTGTGCTCTTACCACACCATTTCACCTTTGCCTGTTTCCGCCGAATGCGGACCATAGGCTGTGTATTTTCTGTGGCACTTTCCCTGACCCGCCAGAAGCGGGCCGGTGGCCGTTAGCCACCACCGTTGCCCTGTCCTGCTCGGACTTTCCTCCCCCGCAGCTTCGCTTTTGCGAAGCAAAACGGCGGGGGCGACTGCCTGACCCACTCTTTCTGTGTTTCCTATTGATTATTGTTTTGATTGTCTCGTTTATTATAATAAATATTTACTGTGTTTTCCACTGTAGTTTTAGGTTTTCTCTTTGGTATGTGGAGCTTGCCTCACCATGACTTTATCTACCCATTTCTCGACATTTCGATGTGTTTTTTGAATCGCTCATTATCGGTTTTGGGGAAATCGCTTCTGAAGTGTACGCCTCGGCTTTCCGCCCGTTCCTGGGCGGCACGAGCTATAAGCAAAGAGACGGTGAGCATATTTTGGCATTCCCAGCCTGCGGTGCTTTCAAAGACTTTATCCATTACATAACGCTGCCAGAACCTGATAATCTCTTCAGCCTCTTTGAGCGGCTGGGCCTTTCTGTTGATGCCGACATTTCGCCACATGAGAGCCCTAAGCGAATTTCTGATGTCAGCCGTATCCAGACGTGTGCGGTCTGAATGCGGGATTCGATATTTTATCGGTGAATGCCTTATATGTGCGGTGGTAGTTTTAGTACCTTGTGAGACGATTTGGCCGGTTATTTTACCGAAGACCAGCCCTTCAAGCAGAGAGTTACTACCGAGCCGGTTTGCACCATGCAGGCCAGTAGAGGCTGCCTCACCGCAAGCATAAAGATTTTTGATGCTTGTTGCAGCTTTCATGTCGGTCTTAACGCCGCCAATCATGTAGTGTGCACTGGGGCGGACGGGAATCAGGTCCCTGCTTACGTCTAAGTTGAAACTTTCACACAATTCGTTAATAAGAGGAAACCTTTTAGCAAAATATTTCTTATCGAAATTACGGATATCCAGATAGACATGAGTTGAGTTGGTTTTCAGCATTTGGGCCAGGATGGCACGGCTTACAATGTCACGTGGTGCAAGTTCCGCTGCTTCGTGATACTCTTTCATAAAACGCTGACCGTTACTATCCAGAAGTACTGCTCCTTCACCGCGTAGTGTTTCTGTGATCAAGGCTCGCGAAGCACCCGCTATGTAAAGAGTTGTCGGATGAAATTGAACAAACTCCAGATCCCGCAATACAACTCCTGCCCGATAAGCCATTGCTATGCCGTCACCGGTTGCGATTTCCGGATTGGTGGTTTCGCGATAGAGCTGACCTGATCCCCCAGTGGCTAAGATGGTATCTGCCGCCCAGATTATTTGAAGTCCCCGATGTTTGTCATGGCCAATGATTCCAGTGCATTTATTGTCTTCGGTAAGCAAATCAATGGCGAAGAAATTTTCTATTACCTTAATATTCGGATTTTGTCTTACTTTGTTAATAAGGGTCTGGGCAATTACACGTCCTGTTTCATCGCCATGGGCGTGAGCGATGCGAGGGTGGCTGTGGCCGCCTTCGAGTGTCATAGCAATATGGCCGTCAGTAAGGTCAAAGTCGGTGCCCCAGCGGAGTAATTGCTCTATCAATTCCGGACCCTGACGGACAACCAGCTCAGTGACTTTCTTGTTGCTGATACCACAGCCTGTAGTAAGCGTATCGGTTATATGCGATTCAAAAGAATCCTTCTTATCAAGCACTGAAGCGATACCACCCTGGGCCTGCCATGTGTTGCTGTCGTAAATAGTACCCTTGCAGACAATGATGACATTACATCCCCGGCCGGATTGGGAGTCGGCTGCTTCAATAGCGGCACGAAGACCGGCTATGCCGGCTCCTATTACCAGACAATCGGTAAACAGTTGGTTTGTAGAAATAGAGTCTATATTCACCAAATAGCGCCGGGGCTCGGCTGGTGCACTTTCCTCCTTGGATAATAGTCCCCGCTCAAGTTGGGGGTCATACTGTGCTTGATTAGTCATAGCACTAATACCAACAATGCCTAATGAAAACAGTGGCTAAATAAATTATTTTGTGGTGGTTTTTGAGCGAGTTAAAATCGTCTCTTCGGAAAACACTCTTTCATCATCGGCGTATTTCAAAACGAACTGCTGAAGCTGCTCAGTTGATGCCGTCAAAATAATACCATCTTCAAGCAATTCATGCTTAACTGCGCCAGGTTCTTCTTTGAGTAATTTTTTCAATTCATCCTGATTGGTCCATCGCATCTTCAACTGTGGCTCGATGGAATCTATTATTACAAATGAGTGGCCTGGTATTAGAAAGAACGTATTGAGTAACCAGTCTTCATTTGGGTCCGGCTCTGCACAAGGAATCCGACTTGGGTAAACGTCCAGAAAGAGCCGATTTTCAAGTTTCACTAAATGTGCGAAGAATGAACCTTTGGTGTTATCTTCTTTGTTCATAAGAATAAGCTTGTAGGCAATTTCCGGCTTTTTGGGGGGATTTAATTCCCCGTCTTTCTGGGTAGTGTCTTCGATTCGCTTGAACTCCCAGATGCTTTTCGGGCTGTCGGGGTCATCAAGCCATTTGCCGAGCAGTTTTTCCTCGAATACAAGCTTTTCTTCTGTGAAAAGCGGGTGTAGTGACATAACAGGCACACAGCCTCCTAAAAGGCCGGCTAATAAATAAAAAAGAATCTTCTTGATTTTCATTTTGTTTTCCTCCTAAATTTTGAAAATCTTTTATTGTCCACCGTATTATAACAGCCTTGTCTAAAGAGTCAATTTAAAGGGTAGAGGACCCTCGAATAAATTTGGGGGCTAAATAATTTGATGATGTATGTTTGACCTGAACCTGACAGTCTGGATTGTTGTTGCATTATGTGCGGTTATGGTGGGAATCGCCAAGACCGGGATTCCCGGCGTTGGCATTCTTGTAGTACCTTTAATGGCCAGTGTTCTTCCTGCACGCAGCTCGGTGGGGGTGCTGCTGGGTATTTTGATATTGGCAGACTTGTTTGCAGCGGGCTATTATCGACATAACGCTGCGTGGAGTCACGTTTTTAAACTGCTGCCTGCTGCTTTTGCCGGCATTATAGCGGGATATTTCGGGCTGAAGGTGGTTACCAATGAGCAGCTAAAGCCCATAATAGGAATTATCGTCATGGCGATGTTGGCCATCAATTACTGGCACACTAAGATTAGAGGCGAGGAAGCGCCGGTTCCTACACAATGGTGGGTTGCCGTTGGACTTGGTTTCCTGGCTGGTATTACCACAATGATGGCCAACGCTGCCGGGCCTGTAATGATTATTTATCTGTTGGCTATGAGGCTGCCCAAGATTGAATTTATGGGAACAAGCGCATGGTTCTTTTTTATCATAAACTGGTTGAAGGTGCCTTTCAGCGCGTCTCTGGACTTGATGACAGTGGAATCCTTGAAGCTTGATTTGATGATGTTGCCGTTTATTGCAGTTGGGGCTGCAGTTGGGATATTGGTTCTAAGGAAAATCCCACAAAAGGCATTTAACACTTTGGTACGGATTTTGGCGGCAGCTGCAGCTATCAAGCTTTTGTTTTAATAAGGAATTATCCTGCCGAACCGGATAGCGTTGCAATTGCTGTTATCGATTTGTTTTGATAAGATTATCAGTAATGACAGACACAGATACAAAGGCGATAAATAAAATTGATTTATCAATGCCGGTTCAATATCTCAAGGGTGTGGGGCCAGCCAGGGCCAGAGCCTTTGCGCAATTGAGTGTGCATACGTTAGCAGATTTATTGGAGTATTTTCCACGCGACTGGAATTTCGCACCTGCTGCGGTAAAGATATGCCAAATGCAGCCGGGCAAAACCGCAACCATCATAGGTCTGATTGAGTCCACAGATTACCAAAGTTATCGCAGACAGCCGATATTCGAGGCTATAGTTAGCGATGACACCGGCGTCTGCAGGATTGTATGGTTTCACGGCGGCTATCTCCGCGACAAATTAAAACCTGGCCAAATAATAATGGTATCGGGCAAGGTCATTTTATACAAACATCAGCTGCAATTGACCAATCCTAAGCTTGCCCCTGAACAGGCGGAGGCTGATTATTTTAGCGGCGGTGTATATCCGGCAAGCAGCCAGTTAAGTAGTTCTCAAATCAAGCGGATAATATCGCCCGTGCTTGATAATTTGGCTGAGCTTGTCCCTGAGTTTCATGAACAAGGATTTCTTAAGGAAGCAAATCTGATTAGGAGGTGCGACGCTTTTAGCTGGATACATTCGCCGCCGGACGAAAAAAAACTTGCTCAGGCAAAGCGCAGGTTAAAATACGATGAGCTGTTCCTGATGCAGCTTGGATTGGCGCTCCGCAGATATAGAAAGCAGCATTTTTCTTCCGCGACTCCTTGTATTTGCAACGAAGAAATTGACCGGAGGATAAGAAAACGATTTCCATTTTTGCTCACCGAAGACCAAAATGCCTGCATCAATGAAATTGTTGCGGATATGGCAAGCTCGAAGCCGATGAACCGGCTCCTGCAAGGCGACGTCGGCTCGGGTAAAACAGTCGTAGCTCTTTACGCAGCTTTATTAGCAGTTGCCAACAGCACACAAGTGGCTATTATGGCACCTACTGAGATTTTGGCGGGTCAGCATTTCCTAAGCATTGAAAGATATTTAAAAAACAGCCAAGTAAAGAGAGTCCTGCTGACCGGTGGATTGACCGGTGTAAAAAGGACGAAACTTCTCGACCAAATAAAACATGGCAAGATTGACATTGTCGTAGGGACAGTGGCCTTATTGCAGAAGGACGTGGAATTCAGCAAGCTCGGCCTTGTGGTGATTGACGAACAGCACAAGTTCGGCGTGCATCAGCGGGCGCAACTTCGTAAAGAAACTACGCCACACTGTCTTGTAATGACAGCCACACCTATTCCGAGGACACTGGCGATGACCGCGTTCGGGGATTTGGATGTCTCCGTGATTAAACATTCACCGCCTGGCAGAGGGATTGTCGTAACCCGCTGGGTAGATCGATACGACCGACCAAAGGCATACCAGTTCATCCGCGAACGTTTAAAGGCAAAGAAGCAGGCGTATTTTGTCTATCCACGAATCTCTGCAATTGAAGATGAAAGTGAAGTTAAAGCAGCTACAGAGGGCTGGAAGGAACTATCCAAGCAGGTTTTTCCGGAATTTAGAGTAGAGCTTCTGCATGGTCAGATGCCCTCTGCGAAGAAACACAAAATTATGGCTGAGTTCAGAAAGGGTAAAATTGATGCGTTGGTCTCTACCGTAGTTATAGAAGTGGGGGTGGATGTTCCAAATGCAACAATAATGGTTATAGAAGCAGCGGACAGATTCGGACTGGCTCAACTGCACCAGTTAAGGGGGCGTATTGGAAGAGGAACAGCTAAATCGTATTGTCTTCTGTTTGCCGAGACCGAAAGCGAAGTAGCGAAAAGCAGGCTTGAGGTAATAACCAGATGTAAAGATGGTTTTGAGATAGCCGAGCAGGATTTGCGGCTGCGTGGACCGGGTGAGCTTTTCAGCGCTCGCCAGCACGGACTGCCTGACCTGAAAATCGCAAATATCATTGACGATTTCGACCTGCTTGTTTTAGCCAGAAGAAAAGCGTTTGAGTTAGTTTCACAAGACCCGATGTTGACAAAAGCCGAGCATAAGAATATCCGTCAGGCACTGTTGGCTAAGTTCGGCGATACACTTGGATTAGCTGATGTTGCCTAATTGTTAATTGACAATAGCTTTTACACAACTGATAATTTGTATATGAAGATAGCTTACAAAAACAAACGGCTGGAAAAGGTATTGATAGGTGTCAAAGCCGTCACATCAGTAATGGTGGTAGCATCTCTTGTGATATTGTTCGGCTTTTATGAGCCCTTGCTGCCGGTGCGTATTCTGTTTGCAATCCAGGTTGGTATGCTTTTTATTTTTCTCGCCGGTAAGATAATCCGGTTTCAGAACGCAGTATCAAAGAGAAATTACATAGTTGCCAACTGGTTTGAAATACCGCTTCTTATAATATTTTTAACGGTCATTTTAGGTTCGGGTCGCTGGTTTGGCGAGGTTGAGCCGGGCAAGGTCAGACATTTCGCAGTTGGCATTTATCTTATTATTGAGGTGCTTATTAAGATTTGTATCACCTCTGTAGGTCTGGCAGCGACAGGAAAAAATCCAACGCGGGCATTAATAGCCAGCTTTCTAATTCTTATTGTTGCCGGTGCGGGTTTGCTCATGCTGCCGAGGGCTTCTACCAAACAAAGAGCCAGCTTTATAGACGCTCTTTTTACGGCGACAAGTGCCACTTGTGTCACAGGCTTAGTCGTGAGAGACACGGGCAAGGATTTCAGCCTGATGGGACAAATAATAATTTTAGTGTTAATTCAGCTTGGCGGCTTAGGAATAGTTATTTTTGGTGTGGTCTTTGCACTGCTGTTGGGTCAAGCTCTGGGTCTGCGGGGCTCCGTTGCGATGCAAGATTTACTTAGCGCGCGGACGCTTAGCCAGATTGGAAACATGATATTGTTTATTTTTGCCGGCACGATACTTATTGAAGCTATTGGTGCTGTGAGCCTCTTCAAGATGTGGGACGATATGCCAGACTGGGCCAGCAGCATCCACCAGCAGTGGTTTTGCAGCATATTTCATTCAATAAGTGCGTTTTGCAATGCAGGTTTTGGTCTGTTTAGTGACAGCCTTGTCAGTTTCAACAGATACTGGCAGGTTTATTTAGTAGTCTGTCCTCTTATAATTTTAGGAGGACTCGGATTCGGCGTGCTTTATAATCTGGCTAACATTATTGCCGACCGAGTAAAACGTTTTATGCGAAGACAGTTCCACAGGCGATACGGAATGACAATGGAAGTTCCCAAAAGAATGCAGTTGCAGACAAAGATTGTTCTTAGTGTCAGTGCCATACTAATAGTTGTGGGGATGTTTGCTATTCTTTTATTTGAGCGTTATGCAGGCCGAGGTGAATCTTCTCAGAAGGTGGGAGTTCTGGGTGCACTTTTTCAGTCTATTACCGCCAGAACCGCTGGTTTTAATACGGTTGATATTAAGGCGTTATCACCATCGAGCAAATTTGTTTTGATTTTGCTTATGTTCATCGGAGGTTCGCCTGGTTCAACCGCCGGTGGAATCAAAACGGCGACTTTTGCGATAATAATTATGAGTGTTGTTGCGTCCTTGAGAAAACGTGAGACTGTTGAGATGTTCGGACGCTCTGTCAGATTGGTTGTTATAGGTAGAGCAGTTACCATAACGGCGCTTTTTATGGCGGTTCTGTTCTTTACTACGTTTGCATTGAGCATAACAGAAAGTGACAATAAAAGCGGTTTCACCATGCTGGATATTATGTTTGAGGCAACTTCTGCTTTGGGTACTGTTGGTCTGACTACCGGTATAACACCTTCTTTGACAGGTGCAGGTAAGTTGATTATCATAACGGCGATGCTTATCGGCAGATTAGGACCGTTAACATTGTTGGCAGCAGTTACCTTTAATCAGAAGACGGCCCGATATAGTTATCCTGAAGAGGCAATAATCGTAGGATGAAATTCAAAAATTAAAATGTAAAATGCAAAATTAAGGAAGTTGTTGCCGCTTTGCGGCAATTCCACAATTTTAATTTTTTATTTTGGAACTTTTATTTTTAAGGTGTTGCTATGAGGCGGTTTGCGGTAATAGGATTGGGAAGATTCGGACAGAAGCTGGCTGTAGCATTAGCTATGAGCGGCGCTGAGGTTATCGCCATTGACAAGGACAGGGAAGAGATTGAGCTTATTCGCGACCAGGTAAGTCACGCGGTTCGACTCGACAGCACCGACGAAGAGGCTCTGAAGGCTCAGGGTGTCGATAAGACTGATGTGGCTATTGTGGGTATAGGCCAGGGTACTGGGCAGGGTTTCGAATCTGCGGTACTGACGGTAGTAAATCTCAAACAGATGGGAGTAAAGCAAATCTACGCCAGAGCGGAAAGCCTTTTGGCTGGCGAGGTCTTTTCCAAGGTCGGTGCTACTGATGTTATTTATCCTGAGATTGAGTCTGCTCAAAAGTGGGCGTATAAGCTTATCGCCCCGCAAATTGGAGAGAAGATGGATTTTGCACCAGGCTATAGTTTGGCCCGGATAAAAGCGCCTGCCAGCTTCGATGGCAGGACGGTTATGGATTTGCAACTGCGGCAGAAATATAGCGTAAACCTTGTTTTGATAAAGCGGGGCGAAGACAGCAAAGCTGCAAAAAGTGAAAAAGGCTCAATTATCACCGTTCCAATGCCCGGCACCGTCATTTATAAGGACGATATTTTGATGGTCGCCGGCTCCGACGAAGATCTCGCAAAACTGCCACAGGAATAAATAGAGACCCCATTTAAAAAGCGGCGCTAAAAACTTTATTTTATTTAGCTTTTTATATGGGGCCGTTTATATTAAAGTTTGCGGTACTTCCGTAACATATCAAGCAGGTTTTGCATATCCTGCGGCAAGGGTGCTTCGAATTTCACCGTTTTGCCGGTCGTTGGGTGCTTGAATTGCAGTGTCCAGGCGTGAAGGGCACAGCGGCTGATGATAGGCTCCTGTGTGGCTGGCTCGGCATCGGCCAACTGCCACTGATAGATGAGCTTTCCGCCATACATATCATCGGCCACGATAGGATGCTTTATATACGAAAGATGCACCCTTATCTGATGGGTTCGGCCGGTCTTGGGCGTGAGCTTAAGCAATGAAAACCCGCGAAAAGATTCTACTACCTCGTAGAAAGTGATTGCCTCTTTGCCGGTAATCGGCCTGATTGCACACTTCTCTCTGATTTTCGGATGAATGCCTAATGGTGCATTTATACGGTCTGCGGCCAGCTCAGGCGTGCCATGCACGATAGCCAGATAGGTCTTTTCTACCTGGCGGCGTTCGAATTGTTTAGCCACCTTCCACTGAGCTATATCGTTCCTCGTGACGACCATAATGCCGGTGGTATTCTTGTCGAGCCGGTGAACGATACCGGGGCGAAACTCTCCAAGACCGCTCGATAGCTCATTTGAATAGTATGTAAGCGCATTTACAAGTGTGCCGTGAGTGTTGCCGCGGGCGGGGTGAACAATCATATCGGATTGCTTATTCAGGACGATTAGATCGGAATCTTCGTAAATGATATCAAGCGGGATGTCTTCGGGCAGAATATCTTTGCTCGGCGGCTCCGGAAGCGTCAGGTCGATCCTGTCACCGGGGTTTAATTTAAAGCTGGCTTTGACTTTTTTTTCGTTGACCCTTACATTGCCGGTTTTTATTGCATCCTGAATAAAGCTTCTGCTGAGGTTTTGAAATCGGCCGTGGAGGTATTTATCGAGCCTGCGTTCTTTGATTGAGTGTCCTACATGAAGCGTTCCGCCGAAGGCGGATTGACCTGCGGTATCCGACGACTCGTACATTGTGTTTTGCAGATGAACCCCGTGTAAAACACGGGGCTAAATATTTAGCCTGCGGCTTCACCGCAGATTTGGTTCGAGGTTGATAACAGGAGCTTTTCCGGTCTTATTTGGGTCCTGAAACTTCTTCCTTATTTCTATCGGCAAATTATTGATGTCAACAGGTTTTATTTCTATCTTCGGCAGAGCAGCGTCAGGAAATTTCGGTTTGACAGACGAGTGAAAGACAACTTTTATTTTGTAATCAGCCATTGTTGCAAGACGCTGCTTTGCAGAGGTTTTGGCTACGATACCGTCAAAATTGGAATTTGTAGTTATATCCTGATATATCTGCTGCGCTGCTTCAAAATTGCCGAGCTCTTCCTCGCATAGTCCCAAGCCGAATTTTGCCTCTGCCATCAGCGAAGGAAAAGAGGCGGCTTTTTTGATTGCCTCATTATAGCTGCCTTTTGCTAAGTTTATCTGTGTTATAAAATCCTCCTGGTTAACGGGGCCAAGACGGTAATGCAGTTCCGTCCGTAAAGCTTCCGCTCGTTTAATAAGCGCAAAAGCAGCCATCCGGTCGTTCTCTACAGTCCGTGCAAAACTGTTCAGGCTGTTTGCAGGCTGCAAAAGTATATATGAAAGGTCTGTGCCCTTGGATTGAGCTTTCATGATTTGCATTTTGGCGCCAAGCACCTGGCTCATGTAGGTTGTAAGCTCGATTTGTTTTTGTGTAATTACATTTCTTCTGTGGATTTTCCAGATATATACAGCCACAGCTACGACTATAACTAACAATACGCCGATGATTGTTATACGATTCTCTTTGGCCCATTGCGGGAAGTTTGCTAACCACTCAGCTAATTCATTCGTTTTCAGCTCGTGACGATGCTCGGATTTCATTCCATTCTCCGTTTCTTATTTTGTTTACTGACCATCTTTATTTATCAAAGTTTCATTGTACGTTTGAAATGGTATTGTAGCAAAATTTCTTTAGCCTTGCAATGGAGATATTCAGACGTTAAAATTTAAGTTTATGACTAATTGAAAGGGTGTAGATGTTAAGAAGCGTGTTAAAATACAAAACCTTCTGTTTCTTTCTTTATCTTTCCTGTTGTTTCATTATGACTGATTCTTTTTGTTGTGGAGCTATTCGGCAGTTGGAAAAAAGTGCTGTGCCGGATACAGCCCCACGAAACGGCGGTTCTGTAAAGGGCATGTGGGACCCGGCCAAATATATAAGTATCGATGAAATTCAGCCCGGCATGAAGGCTTATTGCCTTACCTGTTATAACGGTACTGAAATTGAGAAGTTTGGATTAGATGTTATAAGCGTAGTACGTAATATCGAGCCTAATCGAGATGCAATTCTGGTTCAGGGTACGGATGAGCGTTTTATCCGCACCGGTCCCGTAGCCGGATGCAGCGGCTCACCTGTTTATATCAACGGGCGGTTGGCCGGCGCAATGTCTTTCGCGTGGACGCTCAGCAAAGACCCGCTTTACGGTGTCACGCCGATTAAAGAGATGCTCAGAGTAAGCCGGATTCAAGATTCAAAACCTAAAAAAACGGGCTTCGCGTTTGATTTTTCCAGGCCTATCAACTTTGCTGAGATTGAAAGACAATTTGCCGCTCAACATCCATCCAGGAATCACGGTCTGTATAGTACTTCCGCTTTGCCTTGTCCCTTAATTATTTCCGGTTTGCAGCCGGAGGCCTGTAACCAATTAGAGGTTTTGCTTGAGCCTTACGGAATTATGGCTGTTTCAGGTACCGGAGGTAGTACCGATGTTGCTAAAGCCCAAAATGTACAGTTAGCTCCGGGCGGCGTTCTTACAGTGCCATTAGTCCATGGTGATATATCAATGGCAGTGCTTGGGACCGTAACCGAGATTGTGGATGATAAGGTCTATGGCTTCGGCCATAGTATGCTTGGTTATGGTGCGGTAGATTTGCCAATAGCCACGGGGCAGGTGCATACTATTGTGTCAAATTTGGCTCGTTCTTTTAAGCTCGGCAGTCCCATGGAAATAGTTGGTGCCTTAACCATTGATGAGCCAACGGCGGTTTTTGGCCAAATTGGTGCAAAAGCAAAGATGATACCACTAACGATAAAGATAGACCGCTTTAACGCGGAGCCGCGAGTTTTTAACTGCCAGCTTGCCAACAATCAATTGCTCACAGCCGACCTGCTTCATGCAACTGTGTATGGAGCAATTCTTTCCCTCGGTACTTTTCCGCCGGACCATACGATTGAATATAAGGTGGCTATCGGCCTGCAAGGCGGCAAATCAATTGACTTTGGAAATATGTCCACCGGGCTGGGTCTGGCAGAAGTGATAGCCGAAAGTAAAGGTTCGGTTCTGCTGCTGTTGAACAATCCATTCGCGGAAGTTGATATAACATCGTTCGATTTCGATATTCGCATACTGCCGAAAAACATCGCCTCGTATATATGGTCGGTCGATTTATCCGATTCGACTGTTAAAGCCGGTCAGCAAATCCAGGTCGACGTAGTTCTTGAGTCATATTTTTCAGAAAAGAAAAAATATCAGTTCAACCTGAAAATACCTGAAGATATAAGTCCCGGGAAATACGAGTTGATTGTAGCAGGTTCGTCGGAATATGAGCTGCATCTGAGAAAAACTGTCCCATACAGATTTATGGCGTATGATATGCCGAGTCTGATTAAAGCATTGAACGACGCTTTGAGCATCGACAGAGACAGGTTGTATTGCCTTTTGGTTCTGCCGCCCAGTGGTATCGCAGTAGAACGGGCTGAGCTTCCTGATTTGCCGGCGACAAAGACGCTGGTCATGCAGGATGCCACAAGAACACTGAAAATTCAGCCTTATCCACAATGGGTCGAGAAAAGCTTGAGAACCGGCACGATAGTAGCCGACAAAAAAACTATGCGTATTACAGTAGAGAAATAGCGTCAACAAAACATTTGATTGATTATTGATTTGTTAGGTTATCAGAATATCAGGTTATCAGGATATGAATATCAGGGTATCAGTAAATCAGATTTACTTTTTCCTGGTTTTCTGAACTTCTGGTATCCTGCTCCCTTATCACCAGATTTTCTTTTGTGGAGTTATTATGAGAGATAAAAAAGCGTTTATGATTAGCATATTTATTATAGTCTTTATGGCTTTTCTGTCTGCGGTGGATCGGTGCTGGGCGGTGAGCACTAAGATTACGCGTCATGAAAACGGTGCTGATTTCCTAAAGGGCAAAACCGAGAATGTTGTTATTGACTTGCGGGGAACTATCCAGCTCGGACGTGCCTCGCAGGTTCTGGTTGAGAAGTTTGAGGATGTCTGGTCTATAAACAGTATTGTTGTAAGCGGCGGGACAGTTTACGTCGGTACCAGTCCCAACGGCGGCATTTATAAATACAGCCTTGGTAAACTGACAAAGATTTACTCGACACAGAGTGAGCAAACATCACAGAAGAATCCCACAACAGAAGACCCTCCCCAAGAAGAAGCGAACACTGAGCAAGATAACGAACCTAACGATGCAAACGAATTCAGCGATGCTGATGAAGTTAAAGCCGGTCAGTATCTGTCGAATGAGCATATTTTTGCGATGTCAACTGATTTGTCCGGCAGGCTCTTGGCAGGTATAAGCGGTGAGAAATGCAGACTGTGCCGGCTTGAAGCAAACAAGATAGAAACTATTTTTGAGCCGAACGATACCAGATATATCTTCGCCATAGCTACCGACAACGCGGGTAATATTTATTTGGGTACCGGACCAAAGGGCAACGTATATCAGCTTGATTCACTGGGTAGAGAGGCACAGATTATCTACAGCAGTCTCGACAAGAACATCCTTTCGGTAGCCACTGCAAAAGATGGTTTTATCTATGCTGGTAGTGACGGCCGGGGATTGGTATACAGGATAAACCCACGTATGAAAACGGCGACGGTTTTATATGACAGTGATCAGCCTGAGATTACAGCTTTGCTATTCGCATTAACTTTTTCCTCCGGGAATGGAGATTTATACGCAGCAGCAACGTCGGCTCAGATTATTCAGTCTGAGACGCGTTTTGCGGCGGAAATGCCTATGGCGGGTCGGCCTGAAGTCTCCACAGAAAAGCAGGAAGGCGCCATCAAAATCGATATTCGCAAGCTGCAAATCGCAAATACAAGAAAACGACCTGGTGACGAATTGGGTGGCAGAAAGACACCGGTTCGGCTGCCAGCCAAGCCTGATAAGGCCAGTCATATATATAAGATAACCAAAGATGGTTTTGTAACCGATATATTCAGCGAGGCAGTGGTTTTCTTCTGCTTAGTCGAACAAGATTCAAATTTGCTTGTAGGAACTGGAAATAGTGCTCAGCTTTTTGCCATTAACCCGGTCTCTGAGCAACAGGCAATTATTTATGAGGATGAGCAGTCATCACAAATAACAACGGTAACTACGGCTGACGATGTTGTGTACCTTGGGACAGCTAATCCTGCGAAGCTGATAAAGCTAAACAGGACTTTTACTACCGAGGGAACTTACATTTCCGACCTTATCGATGCAGGTCAGCCTGCTAAGTGGGGTAAGCTGCAAATTGAAGCTGACATTCCAAAAGGGTGTGGGATTTTGGTGGCCTCTCGAAGTGGAAACGTTGAAGATGTAAACGACCCGACTTTTTCGGACTGGACCGATGCTGTGGAGATGACGGGGCCTGTACAACTGTCTTGTCCGGTCGGCAGATTTTGCCAATATAAACTGCTGTTGAAAAGCGAAGATGGTTTTAAAACTCCTGTTATCAGAGAAATTGCAGTTGCCAGTACCGTGCCGAATCTGGCTCCGAAAGTCGAGTCTGTTAATGTCAACCGTGTCGAGCCGGCCAACAAAGTCCCACCAGGCTTATTCAAGATCAGCTATAAAACCAAGGACGACAACGGCGATAAATTGATTTACAAGATAGACCTCAGAAAAATCGGAAGAACAAACTGGATTGAACTGGAAGATGAGCGCGAAGAAGACAGCTTCGATTGGGACGGAAAGACTGTTGAAGACGGCCGTTATGAGTTTAGGGTAACCGCAAGTGATGAAAGAAGCAATACCGTCGACACCAAACTGACCAACAGCAGAATAAGTGATCCGGTGATAGTCGATAATACGGGCCCTGTTGTCAGTAAATACTCCATTAGCAAAACCGATAACGCCGTAATGTTAAAGCTTCAGGTGCATGACGAGCTAAGCGTAATCGGCGAGCTGCAATACACCGTTGACAGCAATGCAGAATGGAAAGGTGCTGTTCCGGACGACATGGTCTGTGATACTATGGATGAGAGCTACACGATTGTGATAGAAGGTTTGAAGGCCGGTGAGCATATCCTCACAATTAGAGTCAAGGATGACGTTGATAATACAACGTATAAAACTTTCGAGGTCAATGTGGATTAGCAAATAGCTAATTCAAAAATCAAAGATTAAAAATCAAAAATTTGGAATCCAGCACTTAAAATCTTTAAGTGCTGGATAGATTTCTTAATTTTGCATTTTGATATTTTTTTTGATGTCTTAAATCATCTCCTAAATCAAATGTGGTTTTGTCCGGTTCGTGCTGAAGATGATAAGATGAGCAGGCGAAAAGGGTTCACCCCGTTAGAAATCTGGATTGCCGATCTCTTGAGGTCATCGATCCGATTGAACTCGTCGAAGTCCAGGTGGGATAAGAAAAGAAAAAAATTTCTAACGGGGTTCACTCTTATTGAACTGTTGGTTGTCATTTCTATAATTGCTTTGCTTATGGCAATTTTGATTCCCGCTCTTTCGCGTGCAAGGAAGCAATCAAAAGCAGTTGGCTGCACAGCAAATCTCAGGCATTGGGGTATGATGTTGACGATGTATGCGCAGGAAAATGAAGGTAGTCTGCCAGTTGGTTGGAACGGAGGAACGATGTGGATGGTGGACCTTTTGCCTTATTATCAAGGGGGAGGGGACGTTTGCCTTTGCCCCGCAGCAACGAAGTTTCTGCATGAAATACCTGGTGATACTCCCGGAACTTTTACAGCATGGGGAAAATACGGTGACCCTGGCTATTTCAGCGGCTGGGTACCGCCTTGGGGACATAAAGGCCTATACGGAAGCTTCGGCATAAATGGTTGGGTTCACAATCCTCTTGATAAAGGTGCTTTAGGGACATATGATATACCCCCTGTAAGCCGCGCACGTTTCTGGCGAACAATCAATGTCAAAGGAGCTTCTGAGATACCTGCGTTTGGTGATTGCATGTGGGACGGTACCGAACCATTGGAAACTGATGACCCTCCGATAGCTGAAGGTGAGCAACTGGAAGGCTCGGGGATGAGCATTTTTTGTCTTAACCGGCATACGGGTAGTATGAATATGACATTCATGGATGCATCCGTACGAAAAGTAGGCCTTAAGCAACTATGGAAACTTAAATGGCACAAAGAATACGACACGGATGCAAGGCCTCCACAATGGCCGGATTGGATGAGGAATTTCAAAGACTGGTAATTTGTTAAATGGTAATTATCAATTACCAAGGATACGAATTGTGCGATATATCGAGTTCGAAAAGATATTTGAGACGGTCGAATCCCTTTGTATAGCAGCTAATTATGAACTGCCCGACGATGTTCTGGCGGCTCTTAAAAAAGCGGCACAAGAAGAATCTAACCCAGGGGCGACAAAAATACTAAATCAACTTATCGAAAACGCCTGTATAGCAGCGCAGCAGAAAATACCACTATGCCAGGATACCGGCCTGGCAGTTATCTTTGTGGAACAAGGCGCAGATGTTATTGTGAAGCCTGCTACAGACGGGGGACAAACTACGCTGTTCGATGCTATCAATGCCGGTGTCAAAGCTGGCTATGAAAAAGGTTATTTGCGAAAGAGTGTTGTCGATGACCCCTTAAATAAACGAGCGAACACAAATACCAATACGCCTGCTGTAATTCATCATACAATTGTCCCCGGCGATAAGCTAAAACTTACAGTTATGGCTAAGGGTGGTGGGTGTGAGAACAAAAGCCAATTCAGAATGTTCAAGCCCACAGCAGAAAGAAACCAGATAATTGATTGGGTGGTTGATGTTGTAAGAACAGCCGGAGCGGATGCGTGTCCTCCTTTTGTTGTGGGTGTAGGCATAGGCGGCGATTTTGAATTGTGCTGTCTTCTGAGTAAAAAAGCACTGCTGCGGAATCTGGCTTCACGAAATGCCGACAAGTTTTACGCCGAGCTTGAGGCGGATTTACTTTCGAAGATTAATGCACTCGGCCTGGGGCCACAAGGACTCGGTGGTGATACCACAGCTTTAGCGGTTTCAGTGGAAACGGCTCCCTGTCATATTGCATCACTGCCGGTAGCAGTGAATATTGAATGCCACAGTCACAGGCACAAGACGGCGATTATCTGATTACCTGAACTGCCGGGTAACAGATTTTCGACTCTGCAAAAAGTGCCGGATTATTATTGAAATCGCTGTTTATGTGGCCAGGCGTATTTCTCGAATTCGCCAAACTCCATTTCTGACGTGTCGTTTTGGTCTTCTTTGAGCGCCGA
>CAZVUF010000008.1:0-24667 GCA_964629355.1 uncultured Pirellulales bacterium
CGACCTCCGGGTTATGGGCCCGACGAGCTACCAGACTGCTCTACCCCGCGATCACGTAAATATTTATACCAAACAAGATAAATTGTTCAAGAACGACAAAGACAAATTACAAATTTTTCTGAATGCTGGTCACAATCGCCTCTGCTTGGCCTTGTTTATATTTGTACGAAGGCCACCGGTTAAATACGCCGTCACCGGTATTGCGAGGTATTATATGAAAATGCAGATGTTCGACAACCTGGCCAGCTGCTCTGCCGTTATTGCATAAAACATTATAGCCTTCAGAATTCATAGCTTTAGCTACAGCACCGGCAATTTTACTAAGTCGTGAACACACCTGGCCGAGAACCTCAGAAGGACAATCATGCAATGTTTCAAAATGCTGCTTGGGCATTACCAATGTATGGCCGTCACTTATGGGGCCGATATCCAAAAAGGCAAGCACAACTTCATCTTCATAAATTTTTGCAGTCGGAATCTCACCGGCTGAAATTTTACAAAAGATACAACTGCTCATACCGCTCCCTCTGGCTTATTACCCCCCCTTCTTGTTTTCGCAAGAAAATAAGGGGGGTATTACTATTACTGATTCGATTCACCCGCTTGACTGCTGTCCGAAGGTGTCTGGTCGTCTTGCGAGGTTTGTTCAGTCTCGGGGGTTTCATGACCTTGTGAAATCTTTTTAGCTTGCGTAGTCCTACTGGCTCTTTTGCGAGCGCCTTTGTGGGCAGCTTTTTTACCTTCCTTTCGTGGACTTTCGTCTGCACCTATCAACTGCAGCAGAACAAGCTGACCATTATCGCCTAATCTTCTCAAAGACAAAGAGATAATCCTCGTATAACCACCAGGCCTGTCAATGTATCGAGGCCCAAGCTCACTGAACAACTTTCCGACTATCGTACCCTTTTTGACCGCCCTGCCATCTTCATCACCAATAACGTCACGATCCCTAAGCAAGGCAATTGCCCGTCGTCTGGCGGATAATGTGCCCTGCCTGGCTAAAGTGATCAACTTCTCGGCGAAGGGTTGTATCTCTTTAGCCTTTGCGACAGTTGTAGAAATTGTTTCGTGCTCGATGAGTGAAGCAGCCAAATTTCGTCGCAAGGCCAGCCTGTGCTCACTTGTTCGACTTAAATGACGTCCAGCTACTTTATGACGCATTTGCTCATACTCCTCATTTATGGGATTTTCATTCCCAGAGACAAACCTATATCGGCAATTTTCCTCTTGATTTCACGCAGCGAAGTCTTGCCGAAGCTGCGAACCTTCAGCAGGTCTGCATCTGTCATTTGAGCTAACTGGCCGACTGTTTCGACTTTCACCGACTCAAGACAATTACTTGCTCTAACCGAAAGCTCCAGCTCCTGAATGGGAAGACTCAGCTTTTTGGCTAATTCCTCATCCACAGTATCTTCTTCTACCTCTTCAGTCACCGGAACAGCAACGATTTGTTCTCCAATCTCGAAATACTGGACAAGCGGATTGATGTGCTTTCGTAATATCTTGGCTGCTTCTACCAGCGCCATTTCAGGTGTGACCGTTCCATTGGTCCATATTTCCAAAATAAGCTTATCATAATTTGTTCGCTGACCCACACGCGTGTTCTCGGTTGTATAGCGAACTCTTCTGACGGGTGAATATATAGCGTCAATCAGAATCCTGCCGATCTCCTGGTCGAATCTGTCGGCAGTGGCAATTCGTTCAGAGGCTGGTACATAACCTCTGCCAGTCTCAACCACCATTTCCATTTCAAAATTTACGTTTTCAGTCAGAGTAGCTAATACTAAATCTTTGTTTATAATTTCTATCGCTGGATCGGCAACGATGTCGGCCGCTTTTACAACTCCGGCTTTGTTAACGGAGACCTTCATTGCCCTGGGACCCTGGTCCTGGAGACGAACCACGAGGTTTTTAACATTCAAAACTATATCTGTGGTATCCTCCATCACTCCATTTATCGAGGTGAACTCATGATCGACACCTGATATTCTGATGGATGTAACAGCACTACCCTCCAGCGAGGAAAGCAATACGCGTCTTAGGCTGTTGCCGATAGTCGTGCCGAAGCCCCGCTCAAATGGCTCAATAAAAAACCGGCTATACTTATCGGTTGATACCGTCGTGTCCCGTTCTACACGAGTCGGTAATTCTAAACCACGCCATGTAACTCGCATATAGGCCTCCGTTCAAAATTCAAATATCAAAATTACACATAAAAACCCGCAATAAATTACTCTCGATGAGTTCGCTTGTGTCACAAGGCCATATTTAGCCTACGGTTCCACCATAGGTTGGTTTTGCCCCGGGTCGTTATCTGGAACATAACTCTACAACTAATTGCTCCTCAACAGGAATCTGAATATCGGCTCGGTTGGGTAATGCGACTACAGTGGCCTCGGGCTTTTCACGGTCCAACTGCAGCCAGCTCTGGGTAGTGAAATTCGGGTTGCTCTCCAACTGTTGCTTGACTTCCTTGACGCTCTTTTCGGAATCTTTCAGGGTTATTTTATTACCGACTTTTACAGTATAGTCACTTATATCGGTCTTACATCCGTTTACATAGATATGACCGTGAGAAATCAACTGTCTGGCTGCTTTACGGGATGGCGCAAAGTTTAATTTATATACCACGTTATCCAGCCGACATTCCAATAATTGCAGCAAGTTCTCGCCGGTATTGCCCTTTAACCGCTCAGCTCTATGAAAGTATCTCATAAACTGCCGCTCTAAAAGCCCATAGTATCTCTTGACCTTTTGCTTTTCGCGCAGCCGAACGGCATATTCACTCGCTCTCGACCTTTGCCAACGGTGCATGCCGGGCGCCAAATTACGCTGCCTTCTTTCGATTTGGCATTTAGCCGTCTCGCACTTGGCACCCTTGAGGAAGAGCTTAATACCTTCACGACGACATAATCTACAAGATGGACCAATATAAAGTCCCATTTTCCTGTTTGTCTCCTAAAAGTTTTAAGATGACACTTTTTACACGCGCCTCCGCTTCGGCGGTCTACAGCCATTATGCGGTAAAGGCGTAACATCTTCTATGGAAGCTATACGTAATCCTGCCTGCTGTATAGCGGAGATAGCCGATTCCCGACCCGCCCCTGGTCCTTTGACTTTAATCTCTACCTCACGAACACCATTACGCATAGCAGCATTGGCGCAGTTTTGCGCGGCCTGCTGAGCGGCAAAAGGCGTGCTCTTACGAGAACCTTTGAAGCCTACACAACCTGCTGAGCTCGAACAGACTGTGCCACCTTCTAAATCCGTAACCGTAATCAGCGTATTATTGAAGGTTGCTTTTATGTGCACAATAGCTCGAACAACGTTCTTTCTGACCTTTCGTTTTGTACTCTTTGCCATTATTTTACCTGTACTGAATAAATTAAGCCGCTAACGTTTCTCTTTCACACCTTTCTTGCCCGCGACCGTTTTTCTTGGCCCCTTGCGGGTACGTGCGTTACTTTGGGTATGCTGACCACGAACCGGCAGACCCCTTCTATGGCGAATGCCTCTATAACAGTTTATATCACGCAAGCGAGCTATATTCTGAGCAACCTGTCTGCGAAGCTGACCACCGACGATATAATTGCGGTCGATAATCTGAGTTATCCGGCTAAGCTCATCTTCACTGAGTTTGCCAGCCTTTGCGTTCCTCTCAATGCCAGCCTCTTTCAAAATCCGTCCAGATGTATATTTGCCGATACCGGGGATATAGGTCAATGAAACCCATATAGCCTTTTCATTAGGAATATCAATACCAACTACACGCGGCATATCAACACCTCTTTCAACTGAAAATGTAAAGCTAAAAACGAAAAATTATAGTATAAAAATTGCAGACCTTACTCCATAGTTTTACATTTTTCATTTTAAGTTTTACACTTTTCATCCCTGACGCTGTTTATGTCGTGGGTTAGTACAAATCACGCGCACGACACCTTTGCGGCGAACAACCTTACAATTCTCACATATACGCTTTACTGAACTTCTAACCTTCATCTTTTATACCTGAACTTCCGTAGCTATATTTCACAACTCATCAATTAGTCCAAGCCGCTGCAGAATAAATCAAACTAATGACGGAGAACTATTCGCCCACGATTTAAGTCATACGGCGACATTTCAACCGTCACGGTATCGCCTGGCAAAATTCGAATAAAATTCATTCGCATTTTGCCGGAAACGTGAGCCAGTACTTTATGGCCGTTTTCCAACTCAACTCTGAACATAGCATTTGGCAAAGCTTCAGCCACCTTAGCCTGCAATTTTATTGTGTCCTTCCTTGCCATAAGTGCCCGTTACATTAAAGGCTGCAAAACCAATATTGGTTATTTTTTAGTCAGCACTTCAAAACCATTCTCCACTATTGCGATTGTATGTTCAAAATGCGCCGAGCATTTTCCGTCTTTTGTCACCACTGTCCATCCGTTTTTAAGTGTTCGTACAGCTTCGCTGCCGGCATTTATCATCGGCTCAATAGCTAAAACCATTCCTTCAGTCAGGATAATATCATCAGCCAATAATTCATCGCTGACAAAATTGGGCACCTTTGGCTCTTCGTGCATTTGTCTGCCGATTCCGTGCCCGACAAAATCCCTCACGACTGAAAAGCCAGCCGACTCCGCGTACTGCTGCATCTCGGCAGCGATTTGGCTCCATCTAACAGCCGGTTTAGCTCTTGCCATTGCTATATCGAGAACCTGCTTCGTTATATCTATGAGTCTGCGTCTGTCTTCAGAAATCGTACCAATGCCGATCGTAACAGCGGCATCTCCACAATAGCCATTCAGTTTGACACCGAAATCAATACTCAGGATATCACCTTGTTTGAGCTTAGTACTTTCTGAAGGAATCCCGTGAACAACCTCTTCGTTTATAGAGGCACAAATTGCACCCGGAAACGGGATTCGAGCATGAGGGTTACGTACGCCCTTAAACAAAGCTTCTGCTCCAGCGTCAGCGGTCATTTGCAAAGCTATTTCGTTCAATCGGCCAGTAGTTACCCCAGGCTCTGCGACCTCTTGTAATTTTGAAAGAACATCCGCTACAACAGTACCTGCTCTGCCCATCAAATCAATTTCTCTTCGGCTGCGAAGCGTTATAGCCATTTAATCTCATGTCTCTCACTTCGTATATATCTCTTGCATCTCGTCTCATGCATTAACAAGGGCATCCAGCTTCTTAAATATCAAAGCACTTACCTCGTCAGCGCCTATGTTAGCATCAATATCACAAACCGTTCGGCTGTCTTGATAATAATCCACAAGTGGTTCTGTTTGCCGGTGGTAGGTTTTGAGACGAGTCGCCACAACTTCAGGCTTATCATCCGGACGTTGAATCAGCTTGGCACCATCTTTATCACATACTCCATCGACTTTCGGTTTCAGGTTTTTGATGTGATAAACTGCGCCACATTTCGGACAGCTTCTTCTGCCGGTCATCCGCTCTTCTATTACTCGGTCATCTATCTGCAGATTCAGAATAACGTCTATATCCTGCCCGCTGCCAGCCAATGATTTATCAAGCTCAACAGCCTGATTGACGGTTCTGGGAAAACCATCCAATATAAAACCAGCAGGCGGGGCCTTTTCTATCGCATCGATCATCATCTCAACAATAATCTCATCTGGTACAAGTGCGCCCGAATCCATATAGTTCTGTGCTTTTTTCCCAAGCTCGGTGCCAGCAGCTCTCTGGTTGCGCAAAATATCACCACTGGATAAATGCTGCAGGCCATATCGGGCGACTATCCGTTTACATTGTGTTCCTTTGCCTGCACCGGGGGCTCCCAGTAAAACTATCCTCATGCGTAAGCTCCCTTTATCCTGCCTGTACCCATGAAACCATCATAGCTGCGCATCAGCAAGTTGGCCTCGATTTTCTGAACAAGGTCCAACGAAACACTAACAACAATCAATAAACCTGTGCCGCCGAGGAATGTCGCCACACCGAACGGAATTCCCAACAATGTTGCAACCAGAGATGGTATAATGGCAATTGCAGCTAAAAATGCAGCGCCAAAATACGTAATTCTGATCATTACCGTTTCGAGGTATTCAGCGGTTCTGCGCCCAGGCCGGAGCCCGGGGACGAAGGAACCTGAGTCCCGCAGATTTTTTGCCATCTCCTTGGGCTGAAACTGCACCGTCACCCAGAAATAAGCAAATAAAAATATCAACAACATATACAGGACATTATAAAAGTAACCTTCGTAGCGAAAAGCACCACGCAACATACTGAGAATACCCGACTGAGGGAATCGGCTTGCCAACCAATCAATTAGAATGGGCGGGAACATCATAAAACTGGATGCAAAAATTATCGGCATTACACCACCGTGATTGACACGCAGCGGCAGATAATGCCTTTGTCCGCCATACATCCTATGGCCTCGCATCATTTTTGCCTGCTGAATCGGTATTCTACGCTGACCTTGCGTTATTAGTATCGCGCCAGCTGTAACAAATACGAAAGCTGCCACCAGGACAAATATCCTCGCAGGCCCTATGGTACCTGGCTGCGGCGCGACTGTGAAGCTGACGTTTTGCACAAGCCACCATACAGACCATGGCATCCTATCAAGGATGCCGGCCATAATTATCAAACTAATGCCGTTACCTATACCATATTCATCTATTTGTTCGCCGAGCCACATCATAAAGATTGTACCGGCTGTCATGCCGACAACACCCATTAGCAGAGCCTGACGTTCCATACCGGCATAGGCCAATCCCTCCTTGCCTGCTCCTCCCCATCCCAACACTTTCATAAACATTATTGATTGAATCACGCAAATCAGCACAGTCAAATAGCGTGTGTACTCCTGTATTTTTTTATAACCGGTTTGGCCTTCCTGGCGCAGCTTTTTCAGAGTTGGAATAACTTCGCCAAGCAGCATAAGAATAATTGACGCGGTGATATAGGGCATGATTCCCAGCCCAAACAAAGTTGTTTTGTCCAATCTTCCGCCGGTAAACATCTGCATATACAGAGCGGCTCTGCCCAGAGGAGTGTTTGCATCTCCCGACATCCTTGCGGCAATCTTTTCCTGGTCAAAACCTGGAACAGGGATGTGGAACCCAATCCTGTATATCATTAGCAGCGCCAGTGTAAAAAGAAGCTTGTTGCGCAAATCCGGGATTTTGAATATGTTAAATACCGTCTTAATCATCTCTACATTCTCCGACCCGCTGAAGGCGAGCGGTATTAAACCCAAATCTCAAGCGGAGACTGGGCAACTGCGACGCTTGAAACTCTACGTTTTTCGCCGTCCATCTATTATTTGGGCTGTACCACCACAGCCTATGATCTTCTGCTCAGCGGTTTTACTGAATTTATGAGCTGTTACCTGTAGCCTTTTTGTTAACTCACCGTCTCCGAGGATTTTTACCTTACTTGTGCAACTCTGAATCAGTCCGGCTTTCAACAGCTCTTCCGCACCGACATCGTCACCATCGCTGAATAATTCCAGTTGCGATACATTAACAATTTGGAATCGTGTCGCGAAATTGAAATTATTAAAGCCACGTTTGGGCAGTCGTCTAAACAAAGGCATCTGCCCACCTTCGTAAAGTGACATTAACATCGCGCCGGACCTGCTACAACTTCCTTTGGTGCCTCTGCCACAGGTTTTGCCGTGCCCGGAACTGTTTCCTCTGCCGACACGCCGGCGGGCTTTTTTCTTGCCTGCAATATAAGTTATTTCCCAGTCAAACATTTAATCACCTGAATGACGGTTAGCCGTTGTTGGTTGCTTTGCCATTGCTATGCCGCGAACGGCTTCAATTATTTCTTTACTGCGTAATTTCATCAACCCATTCATGGTAGCTTTAACCACATTCTTGGCAGAGGTACTTCCATAGACTTTTGTAAGAACGTCCTGCACACCTGCATATTCGAGGACCGCACGAGCGCCGGAGCCGGCGATAACCCCTGTTCCCGGACTGGCCGGAACCATTATTATCTCTGTAGCTCCGTACTTACCGATGACCTTGTGTGGTATCGTTCGGTTAACCAACACTATCTTTCGCAGATTTTTTTTGGCATCCTTCAATCCTTTTTCAACCGCCTGAGGGACCTCATTAGCTTTGCCATAACCAACGCCTACTGTGCTGGCTCGATCTCCTACAACGACCAAAGCCGCAAAGCTAAACCTGCGTCCTCCCTTGACGACTTTAGCGCAACGGAATACCTTTACAACCGTATCCTCTAACGGCTTTTCTTCCTGCTCGATAACTCTACTTGCTTCTTGCACCAAACTCTCATCTCCAAACTTTCGTCAGTTTTTCAAAAAACCAAACCGGTTTTTCTCGCTGCGTCGGCAAGCATTTTGACTCTGCCGTGAAATTTATAACGGTTTCTATCAAAACAAACGCATTTAATACCGACACCAATAGCCTGCTTCGCAATAGTCTGACCTACAACCTCAGCAGCTTTCTTGTTCGACTTTTTAGATAATTGATCCTGCAATCCCTTTGCTCTCGTGCTTGCGGAAACAAGGGTGACTCCCATCACGTCATCTATAACCTGGGCGTAAATATGTCTGTTAGACCGAAAGACAGACAATCGTGGTCTTTCCGACGTTCCTAAAACCTTTTTTCGCACGTGGTGTTTACGCCTTAGCGTCGCTTTTTTTAACCTATCAACTTTCACGGAAATTACATCCTAACTATGCAGCTCCCGAAGTAAATGCTTTGCCGACCTTGTGTCGTATATGTTCATCTGCATAACGAATACCTTTTCCTTTATAGGGTTCTGGTGGCCTTATCTTCCGTATATCCGCGGCAAATTGCCCCAGGATCTGTTTGTCTATTGCCGAGAGCGTTAACTTTGCAGGAACCTCATCGCCTCGGGTCGCACTAACCTCAATGTTCACCTTTACACCCTTCGGAATCACCAGCTCTATCGGACGGGAAAAACCAATATGAAAAATCAGCTTCCCACTCTGTTCTTTAACACTATAGCCGGTGCCGTAAATCTCCATCTTCTTTTCAAAACCCTTACTGACCCCTACTACCATATTGGCAATCAGAGACCGCATTGTACCATGTAGCTGCTTGCTCAGCCGTTCCTTTGGCTGATTGTTCTTAACGAGAATTTGCCGCTCGTTATTATCGATTTCCACCTTTATGCTGGGACGACAAACTATCTGCAAGCTTCCAAGGGGACCTGATACCGTGACAGACGAGCTTTTCGATTCAGCCTTGACCCCATCAGGGATATCAATAGGTTTTTTCCCAATACGACTCATTAACTGACCATACAAAGTATTTCGCCGCCAACATTGGCCTGACGGCAGTCTTTATCACTCATTACACCTTTACTCGTCGAAACAATAGATATACCCATACCACTTAAGACGCGAGGCAGTCCATCAACAGAAGAATAAACTCTGCGGCTCAGCTTGCTTACCCTTTTTACCTCACTTATAACAGGCAAACCCTGCTGATCATACTTGAGAGTGATTCGTAGTATTCCCTGCTTGCCGTCGTCAATTCGGTCGAAATCCAGGATATAGCCTTCCTTCTTTAACACACTTGCTATACCTTCACAAATATCCGATGCTCTGATATCAACTTGCATTTTATTTATTCGCAGAGCATTGCGAATTCTTGTCAGCATATCAGCTATTGGATCGCCCAAACTCATAATTTTATGCCTCGTGTTTTAGTTCTCACCAACTGGCTTTTCTAACACCTGGTATTTTCCCCTCATTAGCTAAGGTTCTAAAACAAATCCGACAAATCTTGAACTTGCGATAAACAGCTCTTGCTCTTCCACAAAGCTCGCAACGCGTATATTGTCTGACACGAAACCTTTGTTTCTTTTTTGCCTTGTTTTCCAGCGCTTTAGTTGACATCTATACGTTCCCGTTAGTACAGCACTCAGAGCATCCTTTATTTTTTTCTGAACGGCATACCGAACAACAGCAACAATTGTCTTGCCTCACCATCGGTTTTCGCCGTCGTTACAAATGTTATGTTCATACCTTGCTGAAACTCAACCTGAACTGGGTTGATTTCCGGAAAAACAGTCTGTTCGGATAGGCCAATCGAATAATTACCTCTGCCGTCGAAGCTATCCGGGTTAAGACCCCGGAAGTCCCTCACACGTGGAATTGAAAGATTAATAAGTCTGTCCATAAATTCATACATTCTAACGCCACGTAGAGTAACCTTTAGGCCGTTTTCCATACCTTGGCGAAGCTTGAAGTTGGATACGCTTCTTTTAGCTTTGCAAACAAGAGGCATCTGGCCGGTAATCATCATCAGTTCCTTTTGGGCTGCCTCAAGATACTTTTTGTCCTGCACCGCTTTTCCTACACCCATAGAGACAATAACCTTTTCCATACGCGGCACAGCCATAGGGCTTTTATAACCGAATTCCTTAGTCAGCTCCGGAAGTATCCTTGACTTATATAAATCTTTTAACCGTGCCATAATATTAGGTTCGCAATTCAGCTCACTATTAACGACCCATTATTTACTCTTTGTCTTCTTAACAACACTGATTTCAGTACCATCAATCGCTACCCGTTTTTTAGTGCCGTCCTCATTTACCCGGTAATGGACTCTGCTGCTTCTGGAGGTTTTAGGATTCACGGGCAATACATTACTGATATGGATCGGCTGCTCAATGTTGACCCGACCTCCCTGAGGATTTCTACGTGAAGGCCGAACATGCTTTTTCGCTATATTGTGACCCTGAACCACCACTTTATTCTTATCAGGTATAACACGCAGCACTCTGCCGGTGGCACCTTTGTGGTCACCAGCAACAATCTCAACCATATCACCTTTTTTAATGTGTCGAGCCATTTTATTCACCGATTATTTTCAAATCTCTCCGCGGCTACTGAATAATCAGATTACTTCGCTCGCCAGAGATATAATTTTCATATAATTTTTTTCACGCAGCTCACGAGCGACTGCGCCGAAAATTCTTGTCCCAATGGGATTACCATCATTATCAATCATCACAGCGGCGTTGCTGTCAAATCTCACATAGCTGCCGTCAGACCGCCTCACCGGACTTTTAGTACGAATAATAACACATTTATGTACTTTTTTGTCGTCCAACTGGCAGCTTGGTAATACCTTCTTTATAGCAACACAGATAACATCTCCCAGCGTAGCAACCGGCCGAGTAAATTTGCCGCGGGCCCCGACCTTGCCGAGGACTTTAATGCACAGTGCCGACTTAACACCTGAATTGTCGGCTATATCCAACATTGTTTCCTGCTGAATCACCTTTTACTGCTCTCGCAACTTTGTCTTTCCTACTTTGTATCTGCTCGAGTGCTCAGGTTTCACTATTCGGTCTGAACTGCCTTTTCCACAACTCTGAGAAGGCGCCAGCTTTTGGTTTTGCTGTAAGGCCGGCACTGAGCAATTTCAACAAGATCACCAAGATTAGCCTCGTTGCGTTCATCATGTACCCCAAGCTTGGTTCTGCGTTTTACATATTTGCCGTACTTCGGATGCCTGACCTTAAAATCAATGGCAACTTTAATGCTCTTGTTGCCGCTGTTGCTTATTACCCTGCCGGCTAAAGTTTTCAATTTTTTCCCCTGCATTTTCGATTACCAATGGTGTTTACGGCACCTCATCCACAGCAAAGCATTACGCTCGCTCGCGCATTACTGTTTTAATTCTGGCAATATCGTGTTTAACATTACTTACAGCCTTTGAATTCTCCAGTTTCTCCGTGACCGCCTGCGAGCGTAAATCAAACAGATGCCTGCGGAGTTCCTGTAGGGTGCTTTCCAGTTCGTCAAGACTCATTTCACGGTATTGCTGCACCTTCACCTAAAGCTCCTTTTTCACAAAGAATGTCTTCTCTTAACGAATCTGCACCTGATCGGCATCTTATGAGCAACTCTTAACAACGCCTGCTTTGCCACATCCTCGCTTACACCGCCAATCTCGAAGCATATCTGGCCAGGCCTTACCCGAGCGATCCAAAATTCAGGCTCACCTTTACCCTTACCCATTCGCGTCTCTAAAGGCTTTGCGCTAACCGGCTGATGCGGAAACAACCTCAGATACACTTTTCCTTCACGATGCAGAAAATGAGTTGCCGCAACACGGCCAGCTTCAATGGTTTTTGCGCTCACCCAACTGGTCTCCAGCGCCTGTAGACCATATTCGCCGAACGCAACAAAATTGCACCTTGTGGCATTACCCTTCATTTTGCCACGTTGGCTTTTACGATACTTAACTCTTTTTGGCATCATTGCCATTTTTATCGACCCTATTTATAGTGAATACATGTCACTCTGTAGCTTTAGGCTCACTGATGCCGCTCTTTTCAGTTGAGCCAGTGACTTTAGTTTCAGCAGTGCTTTGAGACCCGGCTTTTTCTGCATGTTCTACAGTGACGCGTCTCGGCGTACGAGTCCGTCGACGCGGACTTTGCCGTATCTCTTCGCCGAACTTGCCCTTATATATCCAAACTTTAATGCCGATTGTTCCATAGGTTGTTTTAGCTGTCGCTATTGCGTAATCCACATTAGCTTCCAGCGTATGCAAAGGTATGCTGCCGAGTTTCTGCGTTTCCGTGCGTGCCATTTCCGAGCCTGCCAGCCGGCCTGCGCACGTAATCTTAACTCCCTGCGCGCCGGAGTTAATCGCCGCTTCACAGAATTGCTTCATCGTACGCCGAAATGAGGCCCGCTTGGCTAACTGTTCAGCAATCGCCTCGGCCACCAAAGTGGCATTCAAATCAGGCTCTTTTATCTCAATAACATTGACTGTTACCTTCCTGCCCGTTAGCTCTTCCAACTCCTCCCGTAGCTTATCGACCTCTCCGCCTCTGGGACCGATTACAACGCCGGGCCGAGCGCTGTGTAACGTTACATTTAATTCATTGCGAGTTCGTATTATTTCTATCTTTGCCACGGCTCCCTTGGGCATCTGACGGTTGAATTTATTGTCAACATATTTGCGTATCTTCTGGTCCTCGACAAGAAAATCTCCGTAATTGGCCTTCGGAGCAAACCATGTGCTCTGCCATCCCAGCGTTATTCCCGTTCTAAAACCTATTGGCGACGTTTTCTGACCCATAATCTATATGTCGTATGTACTACTGTTTCCTTTTTATCTTTAAGCCTGCGTCACAGTTACATGTATGTGACAGGCCTTTTTGCGAATAGGATGTGCTCTACCTCTGTCTTTGGGTATCCATCTTTTTGTTCCAATACGCACTCCTGCATCGTCGACACGAGCTTCGCTCACATATAGATTGTCAATATCTGCCTGTTGTGCATCGGCATCTGCAACAGCGCATTTTAAAACCTTGTCAATCATTGTTGCAGCTCGTTTTCTCGTGAACTTCAGGACATCCATTGCATCTTGGACGCTTAATCCGACTATCAATTGCGTAACCAGCCTGGCCTTGCTTGGCGAAATCGGAGCGTACTGGTAAGACGACCGCCAGTCGGCTAAGTCACTTACTTCCACACCGAGAGCCGCAGCCAGCCGGCGGACGTCTTCTGTACGCGGCTTGGGCTTAAAAAGGCCTTTTTGCCAGTTCCTTACAGCCGTTGCCGCATTCTTCCTACCGAGCCTGCCTCCGGCGAGGTGACCGGCTAATGCATCTATATCTATCCGCCGTTGCTCAGACAACTCTTTCAACTTATTCGCACTTAACATACTTCGTATCCAGCGGCTTCACTTTAAATTCGACTTCGACGAGTTCAGTCGAGTCGCGGCTCGCGCTACTTGATTTTCCTGCTTGAATGACCTCTGAACATCCTTGTGAGCGAGAATTCACCCAGCCTATGTCCCACCATATCTTCGGTAATATAAACCTTATTAAATACTTTGCCATTATGGACCATAAAGGTAAAACCAACAAACTCAGGGATTATAGTGCATCTTCTGGCCCAGGTTTTTATCGGCTCCTTCAAGCCGGCATCAGTTTGCTTGTTAACTTTTACAAGCAATTTCTCATCAACATACGGTCCTTTTTTAAGAGATCGTCCCATTTTGTATCTCGTATTACGCACCCCGCCTTACGAGGTACGACTCACACTTTAAAGAGCCAATTGTTTTTGTTTCTTAGTCTTGCGTCTTCTGATAATCCTTTTATTGCTTTGATTTCTTGGATTTCTGGTTTTTCCACCTTTTGCCAGCACACCGGTAGGTGAACAGGGATGTCGTCCACCATTTGATCTACCTTCACCACCACCCATAGGGTGAGAAACTGGATTCTGCGCTTTGCCTCTTACATGGGGTCTTCGGCCCAGGTAGCGGGTTCGTCCAGCTTTACCCAGGCTTACATTCTGGTGGTCGGAGTTACTTATCTGACCAATCGTCGCTCGGCATTCCTTGCGAAGCATTCGCATTTCACCGCTCGGCAAAACAATAGTCACCCAATCACCCTCTTTGGCCACGATTCTGGCGACGGCACCGGCACCTCTGACGAGCTTTCCGCCCTGGCCAGCAGTCATTTCGATATTGTGAATTTCGATACCGGCGGGTATCGACTCCAATGGCATCGCATTACCAATTTTAGGCTCACAAGACTGACCGCTTTCCACCTTGTCCCCGACCTTCATTCTCTGCGGTGACAATATATACCGTTTTTCGCCGTCGGCGTAGTGAAGCAGCGATATAAAACAGTCCCTGTTTGGGTCGTATTCAATCGTTGCCACTTTTGCCGGGATTCCATCCTTGTCTCGCTTGAAATCGATAATTCGGTATATCTTTCTCGCCCCGCCGCCTCTGAAGCGGGTTGTGGTGATGCCGTATGCGTTTCGCCCGCCGTTTTTCTTTATGCGTACGCAAAGAGACTTCTCAGGCTTAGTAACATTCAGCTCGGAATAATCTATAACCGAACTGTTCCGCCGTCCCGCACTTGTTGGTTTATAAACTCTAATAGCCATAATTTTTATTTAGAACAAATCTATATGATAATCCGGTTCCAGAAATACAACAGCCTTTTTCCAATTGGCTGTCCTACCGATGGTTCTGCCTCTTCGGCGATGTTTACCTTTTCGATTAGCGGTTCTTACCTTTTGAACCTTCACGCTATATATTTCTTCCACAGCATTTTTGATCTGAGTTTTGTTGGCCTTTCTATTGACCTCAAAAGGGTATGCTCCCTTTCTATTGGCAAGGTGTATCCCCTGCTCTGTAATTAAAGGCCTAATTATTACACCATGTACATCCATAGAAACCTAATCACAGGCAAAAGCCAAGTGTCAGAGTTCTGAATCCTGTATTTTGTTTTCCGTTTTTTGTCTTCTGTCTTCTTTATCTAAAACAGACAAAAACGCTTCTTTAGTGAACAGCATTTTGCGATGGCTGCATATATCACCTGCATTCAATTCCGCTACGGGCATAACCGCCATCTTAGGAACATTCCGAATCGATTTATAAATATTTTCGTCATAATCGCTGATCGTCACGAGACAACTGCGGTCGATGCTCAAATTATTCAGCACTTGTATAAAAGCTTTGGTTTTGGGCTTTTCAAAACTCAGCGAGTCAACCACCACGACATCGTTACCCAGAAGCTTTACTAATATTGCCGAGTCTCTGGCCAATCTTCTTTGCTTTTTAGGCATAGTTTTGCTGAAATCTCTGGCCACCTTCAAGAATGTCACTCCGCCGCCCACACGCTTAGCGGTTCTTCGGGTTCCAGCCCGGGCGAAACCGGTACCCTTTTGTCTGTATATCTTTCTTGTTGAGCCGGCTACTAAACCTCTATTTTTAGTTGCGGCAGTACCTACACGCTTATTAGCGTGATACATAACTATGGCCTGCTTAAGCAATGAGTATCTAACCGCGCCACCGAAGGTAGATTCATCTACTTTTAAACTATCAACTTCCTTGCCATCTGTATTGAAAACTGTTAACTCAATCATATCTAAATACTGTTTGCCGGCTCATCAGCCTTTCGGTGAACTGCGGACAATACAATAGCCTCCCGCTGGTCCGGGCATAGAACCTTTTATAACAAGCAAATTATTATCTTTATCTATTGCCATTAAACTGTGGTTTTTAACCGTAACTCTGCATCCACCCATGCGCCCTGGCATTTTCTTGCCTTTTTTAATACCCGCACCCATACCTGCGTTGCTGGCGAAACTTGCTATCGAACCTTGTGCTCGGTGCTTCCTCTCTGTACCGTGAGAAGCCGGAAAGCCGGTAAATCCATGCCGCTTCATCGCACCTGCAAAACCTTTGCCTTTGCTGGTACTAATAACGTCAACTAATTCTTTCTCAGAAAAAACCGAGACCGTAATAGAGTCACCGACTTTATATTCTGACTCTACACCATCCGGCAGCCGCATCTCTTTGACAAATCTCTTCGGCGTGGTATTGGCTTTGGCAACGTGACCAAGCTGCGGCTTTTTACACCGACTAAGCTTTACATCATCGTAGCCTAACTGAACAGCATTGTATCCGTCTTTCTCGGCGTTTTTAACCTGCGTCACGGCACAAGGACCAGCCTGTATGACTGTAACGGACACTAAGCGACCCGATTCATCATACAGCCGTGTCATTCCAACTTTTTTGCCCAACAACATCGCCATTTTCTGCCGTCGTTTCCAATCAGCTTGTCACCGGCACAAGCTACGCTTTTATCTTCACAAAAACCCCAGCCGGCACCACCAATCGGTTTAACACTTCTGCTGTTCTCGCGTTGGCATCGTGAATATCAATTAAACGCTTATGAGTCCTCAATTCAAATTGTTCACGCGACTTTTTATCGATGTGAGGACTTCGCAAAACAGTATATCTTTCTATTCTTGTGGGTAATGGTACCGGTCCACTTACTCGCGCGTTGGTCCTCCGAGCATGCTCCACTATCTCTTTGGCAGAAGCATCAAGCGTCCTATGGTCGTATGCTTCCATTCTAATTCTTATCCTTTCGCTTTCAGCAGCCATCACGTTCCTCTCTGCTTTAATCCGGTCGTTTTCATATATATCTATCCTGTATTAACTCATATCTTGAGATACAACTCCAGCAGTATATTTTCAGTGCCCTCTGCTGGAAGCATCATGTTTGATTCTGGCAGGAAAAGCCTTTCGATCGATTATTGATGACTAATAAACGGTGATTTCACACAAATCACACGCAACGTTTTTCAACCATCAGCAATCAATTTCGCCTTCCTTACGAGTTTAACCTGGGGTTACCGTGCCACCCCACCAGACGTACTTGTCTGCTATGGTGTGCCCCTGTGTTAAAGAGTACCTTACTAAAATCATCCTTGACAGCAAAATGTGGACGTGCCACAGCTCAACTAAGTAACGCAAAGCCCTTATGGGCAATGCTCGCTACAGCTGAAAACTTAGAAATCTATCACATGATTTTTCTTCTGTCAATAAAATCTGTCAATAAAATCGGCAAAAATATTTATTTAAATGTAAAAATTTATAACAATTTCTTAAAGAATAATCTGCTTTGCGATCTGCCCCGGTATTTTTTCATAGGTCAAAGGCTCCATAGTAAAGGTTCCCCGCCCCGCTGTAAGGCCTCTTATCTCGCTGGAATAACCAAACATCTCGACTAAAGGTACCTTAGCATCAATAATTCGCATATTTCCATGCAGCCTACAATCTGTAATCAAGCCCCTTTTCCCCAATAGACTTCCCTGAACAGGTCCAAAATTAGCTTCCGGGACTACTACTTGAAGTCGCATGACCGGCTCAAGCAAAATGGATTCTGCCTTTCTGAGAGTCTTCTCTACTGCGATGGCTGCTGCTTGCTCAAAAGCCAAGTCTGAAGAATCAACCGAATGGAACGAGCCTCCGACTAACGTAACTCTGGCTCCCACAACAGGATAGCCCGCCAATATACCACAACCCAGAGCCTGTCTGGCCCCCCTTTCTACAGCAGGAAAATACTCTCTCGGCACTATATCAGAACCTACCCTGCTCTCGAATTCTATTCCACGATTCCAGTGTCCGTCCTCTGTAAATAGCGGCTCAATCATCAAAACTACATGACCATATTGACCATGTCCGCCAGTTTGGTGTATAAATTTACCCTCCGCCTGAACTGATTTTGTTATAGCTTCTTTATACGCTACTTTGGGTCTTCCAACCCTGACATTGACCTTTTTTTCTTTAACTAATTTATTTTCAAGTATTTCCAAATGCAGCTCTCCCATGCCGCTAATGATTGTCTGGCCTGTCTCGCTGTCGGTTTTGTACTCAAAAGTCGGGTCTTCGCGCCGCAAGGTAGCCAGGGCATCTGACAATTTTGCCTTTTCGGCTGCTGTTCTGGGCTCTATGGACATGTTAATCACCGTCTGAGGAAATGTAATGCTGGGCAGACAAATAGGTTTTTTGGGGTCGCAAACTGTATCACCCGTGAGGGTATGCCTCAATCCTACAACCGCAACAATATCGCCGGCACCGGCGAAGTCCACTATTTTCCGCTCATTGGCGTGCATCTCAAATAGCCTGGTGATATTTTCGCGCTTGTTGCGATTGGTGTTAAGCACTCTGGTGCCGACCTTTAATGTGCCTTGATAAATCCTGAGAAAGCTCAAATCACCATGCACATCGCTGGTAATCTTAAACGCAAGAGCAACCAAACTGCCTTTCGGATCACACTTCAGCGGCACTTCTTTACCTTTATCATCTGGTTTATGACCGATTATAACAGGCTTGTCCAAAGGTGAAGGCAGATACGCTATGACGCCATCAAGCAGCCGTTGCACACCTATATATTTCAATGCCGAACCAACAAATACAGGATGAAGCTGACTAGTTAAAGTCCCTTTTCTAATGGCCCTGCGAATCATTTCGACTTCGATGGGCTTATCATGGACGTAGCGGTTCATCAACTCCTCATCATATTCTGCTACAGACTCAATCAACTCATGTCTGTGCTTCTCCGCAATTGGCATCAACTCATCAGGGATATCGATTTCTTCAAATGTTGCTCCCAGCTTTTCGGCTTTATAATAAACAGCCTGCATTTGAACTATGTCTATTATCCCGGCGAAAGAGTCTTCTGCGCCTATAGGAACCTGTAGCGGAATCGGATTAGCAAGAAGCTTATCATGGATACTTTCAACACTCATCTGAAAATCGGCACCAGTTTTATCCATCTTGTTTATAAAGCAGATAAAAGGTAAGCCATATTTCTGACCCTGTTTCCAGACAGTCTCGCTCTGGGCCTGCACTCCTTCACTGCCGTCAAATACGGCTATAGCACCATCGAGAACACGCAGAGACCGTTCAACTTCAGCGGTAAAGTCGATATGTCCTGGCGTGTCGATAAGGTTGATTTCAAAGCCCTTCCAAGGACATTTAGTAGCGGCTGAAGTGATAGTAATGCCTCTTTTTTGCTCCTCCTCCAAATAGTCCATAACAGCGGTGCCATCATGGACTTCCCCCATTTTGTAGGTCTTGCCTGCATAATACAATATGCGCTCTGTTACAGTCGTCTTTCCAGCGTCTATATGAGCCACTATTCCAATATTGCGTAACTTATCCATAGGTTAGCTGTTTAAGTGGATACGCCTGAACAATACCAATCACCAATTACCAAAAAGTTAATAAAAAAACTGCCACGGTTATCCGATTAAACTGACCGTGGCAGTCGTAATCGACAAATTTTACCAGGCAAAATGGGCAAAAGCCTTATTTGCCTCAGCCATTTTATGGATGTTCTCTCGAGTTGTCATTGCACCGCCGTGCTTGCTGTAAGCATCCATCAGTTCAGATGCAAGACGCTCATACATCGGCTTTCCCTTCTTAGTCCTGGCTGATTGTATTATCCACCTAAAGGAAAGCGATTGCTGGCGTTTGGGTCTGACCTGCATAGGCACCTGATAACTGGCTCCGCCGATACGCTTGCTGCGAACCTCAAGCAGCGGCTTTACATTGTTTATCGCTGTCTCAAACACCTCAAGAGGGGGTGTATCTGTTATCTTTTTGGATATAAGATTCATGGCATCATAAAAAATCCGCTGGGCAACGCTCTTCCTACCCTGCCACATCATAGAGTTAATAAACTTCGAGACTAACTTGCTGTTGTACTTAGGATCAGCCTTTAATTGTTGGCTTGAAACAGTCCACTTCTTCATAACAAACCCTATTTGATTAGAGAATTAGTTGATCGTTAGCTAATTCACTAATTCGCTATTTCACTTTCCTTTCTTCGCACCATACTTACTTCTACCTTGTTTGCGATTGGCCACGCCGGCACAATCAAGGACGCCACGAACGATATGATACCGAACACCTGGAAGATCTCTTACACGACCTCCACGAATCAGAACCGTACTGTGCTCCTGGAGGTTGTGGTCAATGCCTGGTATGTAAGCGGTAACTTCTTTACCGTTAGTCAGTCTTACCCTGGCAACCTTTCGCAAGGCAGAGTTCGGTTTCTTGGGTGTCTGCGTCCTTACGATTAGACACACGCCTCTTTTCTGAGGCGAACCACTAATATCAGATATGCGTTTTTGACCTTTCGATTTGGCCCTTGGCCTTCGTACTAACTGGTTTATTGTAGGCATAATTTTTACTTCTTACAGTCTCTTTATAATAAATCAATCTGCATCAGGCGGTTCAATCTATTCCTAATGCTTCCTTAACAGCAGCGTCGGCTTTTGCCTCCGCATCCTTGACTTCCTCAAATTCCTTACCTGCAAAGACAGGTGGCATCGGAGCTTTCGCAAGGTGCTTGACCTTCATTTCAAGGTACGGCTTAAAAGCGGTACCAGCCGGTATCAAATGACCAAGTATCACGTTTTCCTTTAAGCCGTGAAGTTCATCTACCCTACCAGCTAAAGACGCCTCTGTCAAGACCTTAGTAGTTTCCTGAAAGCTGGCTGCGGCGATAAAGCTATCCGACCAAAGCGAGGCCTTGGTTATCCCCAAGAGCAACGTCCTGGCGGTTGCAGGTTTTGGCTTTCTGGTCTTTGGCGACGTAGGCTTAATATCTCCAAGCCTGTCGGTTAGACGTGCCAGCTCCTTTTTATCAATAAGCTGCCCTTCATTCAACTCAGGAATATCACCCGGACTTACAATTCTGAGGCTGTTGGTCAACTTCTCGTTTTCTCTTCGGAATACAAATTTATCAACGACCTCACCCGGCAAAAATGAGCTGTCGCCGACGGATTCAATTTCAATCTTCCGCATCATTTGAGAAATTGTGATTTCGATATGCTTATCATTGATATTGACATTTTGGCTGCGGTAAACGTTCTGAACCTCCGCAATCAAATATCTCTGTAATGCCTCCTCACCCTTAATTCGCAGGATATCGTGGGGAACCAGTGGACCGTCCGTTAAAGCATCACCTGCCTCGACAGTATCACCCGCGTGAACATTTAAGTGTCTGTCACGTGGGACGTGGTGCTCTTTCTCCATGCCGGATTCAGAGCGGATTATGATTGTCATTTTGCCTTTGCGTTTATCGCTTCGTAGCTCAACTCGGCCGCTAATCTCAGCCATAGCGGCGGGATCCTTCGGTTTGCGTGCCTCAAAAACCTCAGTAACTCGGGGCAGACCACCGGTAATATCCTGTGTGCCGCCCGTTGCTCTGGGCTGATGAGCGAGCAATTGTCCCGCCTGGACATGCTGACCCTCGGCGACCTCGATTCTGGCTCCTGCAGGCAGATAGTGAACATCAAGGATTTTGCCGTTAGAGTCTTCAATAATAATCTGTGGATGTTTATCGCCTTTATGCTCGATTACAACAAGAGCGGATCCCCGTGCTGAACGCTGGGCGGTCCCTCGCCCATCTTGCTTTAACGAACTTTGAGGAGCCTGTTTTGTTCCTCGCTCTTCCGGTTGAACGGTTTCACCCTCCACGATGTCGGTGAATCTGATAAGACCGGGAACTTCCGCCAAAATCGGCGTTCGGTGCGGGTCCCATGTGAATAGCATCGTTCCAGTCTTAACCTTCTGACCGTCCTCAACCAAAATGATACCTCCATACGGTACTTTGTATTTGTCCAGCTCTCGGCCCTTCGCATCAAGAAGGCCTATCTCGCCATTGCGTTTGAGCGCGACTATCTGTGTAGTGCCATCTTCTCGTTTAACGGGAACAGCATTTATGTCACGATACTGAATAGTTCCTGTATAAGTGGCCTTTTGTTCGCGTTCGAGAATGGCTCTGGAAGCAACGCCGCCGGTATGGAACGTTCGCAGAGTCAACTGAGTGCCCGGTTCACCAATCGACTGGGCGGCAATAATACCAACTGCAGAGCCTTCCTCAATCAACCGTCCTGTGCTCATATCCCAGCCATAACACTTCGCGCAAACACCAAAGGGACTGTCACAGGTAAGGGGACTTCTGACTCTGATGGCATCAAGACCCAATGCCTCAATCTTTGCTGCGGCCTCTGGTGTTATTATCTCATTCTCGTGTACAATCATCTCGTCGGTAATCGGGTTGCGAATATTATCCCTTGCGGTTCTGCCAATAATAAGCTGTGAAAGGGGCACATTCCGACTTTCGTCGGATTCACCTCCGCCGACGGTGCTTTTGGTAATTCCCTGTAAGGTTTGGCAATCTCGCTCAATAATAATCACATTTTGCGCTACATCGATAAGCTTACGTGTCAGATATCCCGAATTAGCTGTCTTAAGGGCGGTATCAGCCAAACCTTTACGAGCTCCATGCGTTGAGCTGAAGTACTCAAGAACGGTCAAGCCCTCTCGGAAGTTTGATTTAATGGGCGTTTCGATAATCTCGCCACTGGGTTTGGCCATCAGTGCTCGCATACCCGCAAGCTGTTGAATCTGGTCGATGCTTCCTCTGGCGCCGGAGTCACTCATAAGATAAATGGGGTTCAGATACGGTGAGCCGTCCTCTTTAGTATCTTCTTTTAGGCCGCGGATCATTTCGTTGGTGACCGCCACGCGGGCGTTCGTCCAAGCATCAATCACCTGATTATATCTCTCGCGATCGGTCAGAACACCATCGGAATAGTTCTTCTGGATTCGACCAACTCTCTTTTCGGTATCGCTGATAATCTCAGCTTTCTTCTGGGGTATTTTCAAGTCGTTTACACCAAAGCTCAACCCTGCGAGCGTAGCATACTTGAATCCCAAATCCTTTATGCGGTCCAGCAAATCCACAGTTTCAGCACTTCCAGCGAATTCGAAACAGTCGCTAATGACCCGGCTGAGCTTTTTCTGCGACAACGATACATTGTAAAACGGCATACAGTCAGGCAATATGTCGTTAAATATGCACCTGCCCACCGTTGTCTCTATCACCTGCATTGGGCACCCTTCATTCTTCGTAACCGGTCTCTTCTCTTTTGAACCGACTACAGCGGAACGGTCAATACGCACTTTAACCCTCTCGTGCAGACCGACTTTGTTCATTTCGTAAGCCATTATAGCTTCGAAAGTATCTCTAAATAACTGCAGTTTTTTATCCTTAATGCCTGATTGGGACTCCGAGGTCGGTTTTCGGAACTCGTCGATTGAAATCGTCAGGTAATAATTACCCATGACCATATCCTGGGAGGGTCCGACCATTGGCGAGCCGTTGGCAGGCGAGAAAACATTCGAAGTGGTCATCATTAAAAGATGCGTTTCGGCCTGAGCTTCGATACTTAACGGCAGGTGCACCGCCATCTGATCGCCGTCAAAGTCAGCGTTGAATCCTTTACATGCTAACGGGTGAAGCATGATCGCATTGCCTTCCACAAGTATCGGCTCGAACGCTTGAATGCCCATACGGTGCAACGTCGGAGCACGATTCAAAAGAACCGGATGCTGATGAATCACTTCTTCCAGAATGTCCCATATTGCATCATCCAGACGTTCTATCATCCGCTTGGCACTCTTGATCGTATCGGCCAGTCCGTGTTGCTTGAGTTTACGAATAATGAATGGCTGATACAGCTCTAACGCGATTTTCTTAGGCAATCCACACTGATAAAGTTTGAGGTCCGGTCCTACAACGATGACCGAGCGAGCTGAATAATCGACCCGTTTTCCGAGGAGGTTTTCTCTGAATCTACCCTGCTTTCCCTTAATCATATCAGTGAGTGACTTAAGCGGTCGATTATTGCTTCCGAGGACCGGCCTTCGACATCTGGAGTTGTCCAGCAGTGAGTCGACGGCCTGCTGTAGCATTCTTTTCTCATTTCTAATAATCACATCCGGGGCGTTCAGGTCCATCAGCTTCTTTAGTCGATTATTTCGATTAATGATTCTCCGGTAAAGGTCATTCAGATCGCTTGTAGCGAAGTTGTCCCTCTCGAGCAACACCAAAGGCCTCAAGTCCGGCGGGATGACGGGTACAGCTTCAAGCACCATCCATTCAGGCTTATTACTGCTGTTTTTAATCTCGTTGATTGTCTTAAGACGTTTTGTAAGGTCCTTGATCTTCTGCCTGCTGCTGGTTTTGGCCATAGCCTGCCTTAGCTGAGTACCGATAGCATCGAGATCAAGACTTTCCAATAACGCCCTGATAGCCTCGGCACCCATTAAAGCCTTAAAGGAGCTGCCATACTTGTTCATCGCCTCGCGGAATTCCTCTTCGCTAAGTAGCTGACCCGCCTTCAGCGGGGTTTGTCCAAGATCGGTAACAACATAATCCTGAAAATAGATTATCTTTTCGAGGTCCGACGTTCTCATTCCCAAAATAGTACCAAGACGATTCGGGATAGACTTAAAAAACCATATATGTACGACCGGCGCCGCGAGATTGATATGTCCCATTCGCT
>CAZVUF010000009.1:0-24434 GCA_964629355.1 uncultured Pirellulales bacterium
TTTATCTCTTAGTCGCAGGGTAGCTGAGGAATACGGCAATGATGTAGCCAACTGGCGGGCAGTTTCGCCCTCCCCAGGCAGGTAGATTATTCAGATTTCAGAATGCAGTATTGTGAGCTTTGTTGATTGTTTATTCTTCGTTCATGTATTCATAAAGTTTGGTGAGGGCATCACGGCGAATCTGGCGAATTCGTTCACGGGTCAGGCCCATCATTTTGCCGATTTCCCTCAACGGCGTTGGTTTACTGCCGCCAAGACCATAATGCAACTTCAAGACCTTGGCCTCTCTCGGGTCAATCCTGTTCAGGAGTCCCACAGCTTTGGTTTTTTCCTCGTTCGCTTCCAACTCATCTTCCGGTTTACCGGTGTTATGATCCTCTAAAGTATCATCTAACATCTGGTTGTCGTTTGACTCCTCATCGCTTGAGGTGTCCCTCACGGCGCTCAGAACATCTACAATCCGAAGAATAACCTTTGCCTTGCGCACCGACAGATTCATAATATCGGCCATTTCTTCCACTTCCGGTATTCTGCCTAAGCTGCTTTCCAGCTCCGCTGAGGTGTGACGCCATTGATTTATCAGCGCAACCATGTATGTGGGAATATGGATCGGCTGAACATTTTCCAACAGAGAGCGCTTGATACTTTGCTTTATCCACCATGCTGCGTATGTGCTAAAACGAACACCACGATCAGGGTCAAAGTAATCCACTGCTTTTATAAGGCCGAGGTTACCCTCCTCGATCAAATCCCCCAGACTCATTCCCCGATTGGCGTACCTTTTAGCAATATTAACTACCAGTCTCAAATTGCTTCGAACCAACTGTTCTCTGGCCCACGGGTCGTTTTCTTCTACAATTAGTTTACCTAAGAAATGCTCTTGTTTCTCTGTTAACAATGCTGCTTCATCGATTTCTTTGAGGTATTCTTTTATAGTGACATCGAATGCTATAACTCACCCTCCAGCCCGGCACAAAGTCTTTCGACTCAGGCCATAAAGGGCAAATTGAGATTACCCGGAACTTTTCTTATAGGACGATTGTTTATTCATCAGGCATAGAAATATATTTAAGCTATCGGCTAAATATGCCCATGGGTTTACCTTGGTTGGAATTTTCACTTTTTCTTCCGTCGTACTACCATGGGTTGTGTTAGTTATAGCATTTGTATCACTACCACATTCTTAAGAATCCTCAGCGGGATTTAGCCCGTCTTTCTCAGAATTATATAATGTCAGGTAATTTTAGCGGTAAAACTGTGTTTCAAGAAATAATGAATCATTGATCAATATCGAAGCCGAAGATATTTTTTGAGTAGGATCCGGCGATGGTGGAATCAGTTGTCTGAGTCTTCTTCAATGCCTGTAATGGTTGCGTTCAAACCCAGAAGGACTGTTTTAACTGCAGGGTCGTTAATTATCTTGTTTTTTCTTTGACTGCTGCTTTTAGACTGTTTCGTCTCAGGCTTAGCTTGTTCTTGTACGCTGTCGGCCATCTGGAAATGTAATCTTATTGGCCTACCCAAGTGCTCGCTTAACACGGACTCAATTTGCTCTGCTCGGCTATTGCTTTCGCACATGTCCTTCTGCATTTTAGCTGAAGGCCTAAATTCAAGTGTAAGCGAACCATCTTCAAAACGACTCGGCACAGCCGACCTTAATAGGCCCGCTGTGCCATTGCCGAGTTTAGCACCGATGAGTTCTAAGATGCTTTTCCAATTGGTTTTTACCGATTGGATTTCCGGCAGATCGGGTAATTTCCGTCGCTCGTCGCTCATTGCTTGTGACTCGTGGCTCGTGATTTGTCGCTTGTCAGTTGTCGGTTCTTTTTTTTTAACGGTTCCGGTTGAGCTACCTTGCAGTTGTGACATAAGCTCATCGACATTGAGGAAATGCTCACTTAATGTAAAGCGCAATAGCGAAGCTTCTAAAAGTGCTCTTGGCGTGTCACTGTTTTTAAGTACCCATCGCAACTTTTCAAGAGCGGTTATGTTATAAACAAGTGCAGCGGTATCAAATTTCCCAGCTAACCCGGCAACAAATTTTTTCTGTTCGGCTGTTAAAGTTAAAAGGTCACTTTCAGCACTGGTGGATTTTATTACCATGATGTCACGCATACAGTCGATAAGCGCATCGGTGATTTGTACTTCACTTAGACCTGTGTTGATTAAATTTTCTGTCGCAGTTAGAGTTCCGGCTGCGTTGCTATCGCCGATTTGGCCTATAAGATGATAGATTTTCTCACTGTTTGGCTGACCCAAAAACTCCTCAAGCAGGTCAACAGTCAGAACTTCTTCACCGGTGCTTATTAACCTATCCAGGAGGCTCAGGGCATCTCTCATTGAGCCGTTTGCCATCTTTGCAAGAGGCAGGATTAGATCTTCCTGGAATTTTATTTTCTCTTTTTTGAGTATGAGTTTAAGCTGCTCGGTGATGAGATTGGCGCTTATATTGTTGAAGTCAAACCTCTGGCACCTGGATTGGATGGTGGGAATGACTTTGTTCGGCTCGGTTGTGGCGAATATGAATTTGACGTGGCTGGGCGGCTCCTCCAGAATTTTGAGCAGCGCGTTGAACGCTTCGGTAGTGAGCATATGTACTTCGTCTATGATGTATATCTTAAACCTCGCACGAGCAGGTCGAAAGATAGCATTCTCGCGTAGCTCACGAACGTTATCAACTCCACGATTTGTAGCACCATCTATCTCTATGACGTCGATGTCTTCGCCAAGATTTATGGCAATGCAGCTATCGCATTTACAGCAAGGTTTATCGGTGGGGGCATTGACAGACAGGCAGTTGAGCGATTTCGCCAGCACTCGTGCCATAGTTGTTTTGCCTACGCCGCGAGTACCGGTAAAAAGATAGGCATGTGCGACCTTGCCGGTCTTTATGGCGTTTTTAAGAGTCTTTGCAATAGGGTCCTGGCCGACGATTTCGTCAAATGTTTGCGATCTGTATTTTCTTGCAAGTACGGTATAAGACATCTGTTGTTACTTATCATTAATAATGACTGTTCGTTATTTATTAGTGATTGTTTGACGCAATATAATAAGGTGTTAGTATAACAAGGTTGATTGTGATTTTCCATAAAAAGATTTTTGCTTAGATTCTATTAAAAGCTTTCTTTTAAATTTCTTGCAATGTTGACCTGTGGAGTGTAAAGTTTTGGGCAATTTTTTGAAAACTCGCTTTTCTTTTAGGTAATAAAAGCTAAAATTAGTTATGCTGCCGCTTTGATGATGTATAGCGTAAAGGCTGTAATTGTCTATTATTTTGAGCTAATCAGGGGGCAGGTAGCTCAGTCGGTAGAGCAACGGACTGAAAATCCGTGTGTCGGCGGTTCAAATCCGCCCCTGCCCATTTGATTTTCTCCCATTCCAACCGCTGCCAAGCGGTCACTTTCTTTGTCTAACTGACAGTTATTAAAGCAGTTATCAAATCGATTTCTTTCAGCGTCTTTACCATCGGTCTTATGCAGTTGTGGAAGTTTTTCTATTACCCGACTTTGGGGCAAGGAAAATTGGCTTTGATTGGGTTTGTTTTCACCAAGTGTCCAGTGCGATATTTTTCTCATAATCTCTTGTTATAATTAAGCTTATATCCATTTGACTTTTTCGAAAATTGGCTTTGTTTTGCAAAAAAAGACCGATTTGTAGAACATTCTCGACAATGGACTTAGCCATGCCTTACGGCATTGTAGAACACCCCGCCTTTCGGCGGAAAAACCGCCTGTCTTACCTGCTATGGTTTTGTTTTTGCCATAAGGCGTCCTGTGGAGAGAATTCAAGATTTTGAGCATTTGATATTGTTTAGGGCTTAGAAATTAGAACTTAGGATTTATTGTTGATTTCCACTCCCCTTAACAACGATTGATGATTGACGACGGACGAATGACGATGCTATCGATTTTCGATGAACAACGAACTAAGAACTATCCATAGTTCGTTGCGTATTATACCCAAAACCCACCAAAAAGCAAGAAAATTCCCCATTTTTTCTAAAATAGTCCTTAGCTCGTGACTTGTAAATCGTGGTTCGTATCTCAAATAAGTTGCGTACAGCGGTTAGCATATGGAGCATATTTGTCATCCTGAGCTCCCGCTGTTTCGTCCCTATGGGACGGCGGGGGCGAATGCATCTGGCCAATGAAATGAACTTCCCACACATCGTTTATATACTTTATATATGTAAAGCGCATAGCCCTGCCATCCTTTGTTAAGTTGGGATGTTTCTAAAATCAAAAGTATATACATCTTTTGTCTATTTCCCCTGTTTTGCCTATTATTCCCTTGACATCTACACCTTAATCTGATAGAAACAAGTGTTTGGTAAAGGAGGAATGGTGGTAGAGTTTCTTCAGATTTCCACCGGAAATTCCTTCCTAATTCTGCAGTTAGGCTCTGCCCTTTGAAGGAGGAGTGTGAATGATTAGAACCTACACAAGGGTAATCTCATTGTCTGTTGTCCTGCTTGCAGCGGGCCAACTCCAGGCCGTGCCACTTTTCAACACCTTCGGTCCGGGAGATACGTATAATAGCAGTGGAAGGTCCGTTGGCCTTTCGGGCTTCGAGTTTGATATAGGAAGTCAGTTCGCCATTACCGTCGGGACGCCACATCAACTCGATTCAATCGAGCTTGCGGCAAGCTTGATGTCGGGGACCAACGAGATAGACGTCTGGCTGATGAGCGATGCTCTCGGCAAGCCCGGCGCAATTATCGAGGCCTTCAACTTCCAGAACTTACCCGACTATTCATCGGTTAACAAACCGCTGTTGGTCGGCAACTCGGCGCTGAATCCGATCCTAACGCCCGGCACCAACTACTGGCTCGTTGCCTCGGCGCCAAATGAGGGCGACACCTGGGCACTCTGGCACAATTCTGTTTTGTCCAACATAGGCCCTATGACACTTAGACAGGGAACCGGTGATTGGTATGATGTCACAAACGATACCATGACGGCGTATCGGATAAACGGCTCTCCTGTCGTAATACCGGCACCGGGGGCGATTGTGCTTGGTGGTATCGGTGCTGGTATTGTCGGATACCTCCGCAGACGCAGATCGATTTAATCTGTGAACTTACATACCGGCATAATACAAACAATACCCAAATTATAAAGGTGGGGCAAGCCCCACCCTACTCGAACGCATCGTGAGATGCGGAGGCTGGCCAACAAATTGTTCTTTCCACATATCTTTTATACACTCATCGTACGTAAAGCGCGTACCTGTGGCAGAGCTACGCGCTTTACGTATTGGCTTTTTCCTTCTGTTTAATATTAATGGGCTTAGCCATGCCTTTCGGCAGGCCAAATAAAAGAATAAATAAGAGGGAAATTACAAGGAAACATAGGGTGAGATACTTCGCACTATTCACACTACGTTTGCTTTTGGTGCATCCGCCATTTTTCAACACTACTCCAATAAAACCACGATATTATCTTCCAATAATTGAAGTAGTATTATACAAATACAATGTCAGCAGACAAAAGCAAACAGTTGTTTCTCTACGCTAAATCATAAATTGAGTGTTTGTCCTTTTAATTAGCGAAATATTTCTGTACAATAATATCAAAAACGCTCATGCGGAAGCAGCTTAGCTGATAAAAAAACTATCCAGAAGGAGGGCATGTTATGAGCAACAAAGCTATTCTATTGCTCTATATCGCAGTCATCGGACTCTCAGCCAGTGCAATGGCAGGGTATTATAGTGGCGGAACAGGCGAGCCGAACGACCCTTTCATAATCGCAACGCCCGAAGACCTTAACGACATCGGCAACCACAAAGAACACTTAGACAAAAACTTTGTCCTCATCAACGATGTGAATCTGGCCGGCTTCACAGCTTCGCAGTTCAACATCATCGATTTCTTCACCGGTGTCTTTGACGGCAACGGCAAGAAAATCTCGAATTTCAGCTATACTTCTGCAGGAAACTACATAGGGCTTTTCGGATACGTTAGTGCAGAAGATGCCCAGATAAAGGATCTGGGACTGATTGACCCTAACATTGATGCGGGAACGGGAAGGTCTGCTGGTTCGCTGGTGGGATATGTGGATCAGGGAACTATCTCTGGTTGCTATGCTGAGGGCGGCAGGATTTCAGGCAAAAGTTATGTCGGCGGGTTGGTGGGAATCAATTCTGGCACGATTTCTAATTGCTATGCAACAGGGAATGTTGATGGAAATAATGATTGGATTGGCGGGCTGGTGGGATTAAACACTGGTTTAATAACCAAATGCTATTCAACAAGCAATGTACACGGCAGGTATGGTACTGGTGGATTGGTAGGTTTTCACGCTCACAATGGCATGATAAGTTGGTGCCATGCAACTGGAAATAGTTCTGGTAATGGTGCTTCCAGTGGTCTGGTAGCTTGGAGTGACAGCGGCGCAGTGATAACCAACTGCTACTCGACAGGTGACACTAACGGAAATGATTTTGTCGGCGGCATAGTGGGCTATCATGAGGATAGCACTGTAACAAACTGTTATTCACACAGCAGGATCACTGCAGATTCGTATGCCGGTGGATTAGTAGGACACACTGTAGGTAGTACAATAACAAATTGCTATTCGACAGGTAAAGTTACAGCGAATAATGTTTTTGGTGGCTTAGTGGGAAACCGCCATAACAGCATAATACAAGCTTCATTCTGGGATAAACAAACAAGCAGCGTGCCGTATAGTCCAGGCGGAGTGGGCAAAACCACGGTCAAAATGAAGACAAAAAGTACCTTTACCGATGCCGGCTGGGACTTTATCGCTGAGACAGAAAACGGAACAGAGGACATCTGGACTATAAATGAGCATGCAGATTATCCCAGGTTCGTCTGTCAGCTTGTAGATTGTGCTGGTGATTTTGGCGTAGATTTCACCGACTACGCAGCTCTGGCTAACTTCTGGCTGAACCAAAACTGCACCGACTCTAATAACTGCGCGGGCACAGATTTTGACTTTTCCGGCAGCATGGATTTTACTGATTTAGGGGCGCTTGCCCAACACTGGCTGCAAAGCAATTGAATGATAGAGATTGCCGCAGTCGTCCCGACAAGTCGGGACTCCTTCGCAATGACATCCATCAATCAACCTGCGACAGAGCATTTAGGGTGTGATATTTCGCACCATTCGCACTTAATTTTTATTGTTACTTAAATTGCTCTGTAAGCTCACGGGCCTTGTGGACGGCCCGCAGGGCAACATCCCGCGAATAGTCGGTCAGATAGTCCCTCGCAGCCGACTTATTATTCTTGTACAGTTCCAGCGCCTTTTCTTCAACCATCGACTGGTCTGCAAAGACATTCGCCTCAAACTCGTCACATGCCGCTCGAACAATTCCGATACGGTTCTTATAATCGGCCCTTACTTTATCCTGTAGCTTTTTGAAGAGCCACCAGGCATGTTCATCATCAGGTTTGAATTTTTTAGATTTAGAAAAATGAAATTTTAGCGACAGATTTTCCTTCACATCCACCGGCTGATAGTACTCTTTTGGCGTCTCGGTAATACCACAGTACCAGGGAGTTAAGACACTAATGCACGGCTCAGCCGAGCAGCGCCAGTAGATACAGCCGACGTCCACCGGCATATTATCCCGCAGTTGGAACACTGCCGCCTCCTGTGTGGTTTCATTACACAGTCCACCCTCGCCGTGAAATCGCAGAATAGCAATTACATCCTTGACGGAAAGTTTATGGGAGGGCTTGACGGAAAACGGCAATTGCCGGTCCGGCTCTCGTTCGATTTGCTTTCCCGTCACCAAACATTGACCTCGCCACTGGCGTTCATCCAGCAAGCGTTTTCGCTGCTGGCCATAAGCCCGGCAAAAGCTAAATCCCCCACCATCCGCCGGGTCGTACCATCCTTTTTTGATCGCATACTCAACAAGGTCCGGCGAGCCAAGAAAATTAGCTGAGTCTTTGAGATTCACCTCGCCGACTATATAAACGTTGGGCAGCAGCACAACCGCGTCATCTGGCACACGCTGCGCTATCCAGTGCTTGCCCCTGCTTATCGCCAGCAGCCAGGCCTCTTTTGAATCAGCGATGACCAGCGTCCGTGAACTTGGATAGCCCACCTGCTCGATTAGCTCGCCTGCGATTTGCACTGCCTCTCTGGCCGACTTCGCCTGCTCTGCGATAAGTCTGCGGAGCATATACGCAATGCCCCCTTTGATTAATTGCCCCTCTGCTTTGAGCTTTTGCAGGTCAACTGCTCTGTCCGGGCAGCCATCACTGACGATGGCCACACCCCATTCGTTAAGGTATCCATCACTGTAAGCAAGACCGGGATTCTCCGACCAGAGAAAAGCGTAACTTTCTTTTACCTGCGGTATCTTAGCTCCTCCTTGAAGCTTTACCATCTCTCCATCTTCATGTTTGATTCGGGGAATTTTTCGGAAATTGAGAAACCGCTGTCCGTAATTCTGCTCGTTGTGTCCCAATAGAACGGCCCCATCAGTTGAAGCTTCCTTGCCCACTACAACAGCATAGCAACCGTTCGCCGAGGATGAAAACAATACTACTGCCAAAACGGCAGCAAAGTAAATATATACAAGCTTGCTTTTACTCACAGTTTTTATTTCCAAATTCACATTCCGAGAAGCCATTATACAAACACAAAATCTACAGACAAGACTGAAAAAACTGAATTGGTTTGATGAAACGATTTTGTGGAAACTTATTTTATCTCAAACTCGGTGGCCGGTGTCAGGAAATACAACCATTTGGCGAGAAGCTTTTCTTTTAAAATTGAACTGGCAGCCTGAGCGTAAAGGCTCAACTGCCGGCGATAAAGCTCGGCACGCTCAGGGACTTGTTTGACAGTTATATTATCGGTTTTGAAATCTATAATAACCAAGCCCTGCGGCGTGCGAACCAGCATATCAATAATACCCTGAACAATAACGGTTTCATTGCTCTTCGCTCGCCTCTCATCGCTCGAACTGATAAAGTCCGAAAGAGGTAAAGCAAAAGTGAACGGCCATTCACGCCAGATAGTATTTGCCTTATCAAGAGCCATCTGGCCGAGGGCGCTTTGGAAAAACGCCAATATCGAATCTGTGTCGATAGTCCTGGCAACATCTTCAGTTATAGCAGCATCGGTCAGAAGTTTTTCTTTTGTTCTCTGGATTGCTTCTACATTTACCGGTTGTGATAAATCAAGACGAGAAATTAGAAGGTGCGTAGCATTGCCAACCGCCAAGTTGTCATAACGTGAACCGGAGATGATACCGCCGGCTAAAATTTTAGCCCCGTGTTTTACACGGGGTTCTTTTTCCAACACCCTCGAATAATCAAACTTTACATACTCATCGTTGCGATGTGTTAATTGTGTTACCGATAATTTTGCAGGCAAAAGAGACGCATCGCCGTGGTCATACTGCCATGCTAATGATTTTTCAATTTGCAAAAACAGTTCTGATTTTGGTTGTTTGGAGAGATTCTTCGCTCCACTGACGCTACGTTCAGAATGATAAACAGGTGGGGCGAATTGTCTTAACTTGCCACTTTTTATTTGTAGGACATACCTGGAAAATTGTTCAAGCTCTGTTTGACTGTAAAGTTTTAAGCCGAATAAATCATCATGTTGAGCCTCTTTCGTCAGACCTGTTTCAAAAGCCTTATGCAAGACCTCCTGATCAGAAAGAGCAAACAATATCCAGTCCAAAGGATTCTGGCAGGCCCGAAGCTGCCAATCAGGAATAGACTGCTCACCGAAGAAAAAGCCATTTGAAACAAAATCCCTGCAATGGTTTCTCTTTTGGCAAGAAGTTAAAATGAGACGGTCTTTAGCCCGTGTTGTAGCAACATAAAGGATACGCATCTCTTCAGCTAATAATTTTGCAATTCTCTGTTCTGCGATGACCTGGTGCGCCAGTGAATTCAACCTGCTATTTGACTTGCGGTCGATAACTTGCAGTCCTAAAGTGTAATCAGCGTCGGCAAGTACATCAGCGAAAATATCCTCTTTATTAAACCTGCTGTTCAGCTCAGCTAAAAAGACAACGGGGAACTCAAGCCCTTTGCTTTTATGGACGCTTAAGATGCGAACGGCATTACCAACAGAAGACTGCGGCTCGGCTGGCACCCAATCCTGACCTGCCTCCTGAAGCTTTTCAATAAAGCTGATAAAGCGCGTAAGCGAAGGTATGCCGCTGCTGGTGACAAAACCTTCAAATTGTATTGCTCTATTGTGCAGTTTAAGAAGATTGGCTCTGCGGGCCCGGCCGCAAGGCAGCGCTGACACAAATGCCAAAAAGTGCGTCTGACGGTAGATTTGCCATATTAAATCAGCTAAATTGCCCCGCCTGGCGAGAGTCCGCCATTGCTCAAGCTGGATGAGTATTTCTTTGAGTTTTCCTGAAAGCTTTGCATCAGTTCCGCAGTTACTGTATTCGAGCACATGGCTATAAAAATTTCTATGCTGCTGGGTTGTCTTCCCATGCAATTTTATCTTTGTCAGCTCTGTGTCACTGACATTAAAAAAGGAGCTCCGCAATACAGAGGCTAACTCGATGTCACGTAGAGGATTGTCCAAGACTTTCAGCAGACAAAGCATATCGGTGATTTCAGTCGTCTCGAAATAACCGGCTGTTGCCTGACAACTGACCGGCACGCCGGCCAACTGAAGCACCTCGACATAGTCATTGGCCTTTTTGGCAAGAGAGCGCATGAGTATTACAATGTCACGATACTCTATATCTCTGTATTGTTCTATCTCCTTATCGTATATCTGAAACTCAGCCTCGCCGGTTTCTGTCCCTACCATTCGTTTGATGCGCTGAGCAATCATCGCTGCCTGGCGTTGTCGAGAGCTGACCAAGCTAAAGGTTTCCTCGCCCTCTGATTCCTGAGTAGTGTCATCTTGTAAATCTGAGCTTATGTCAGCTTCATCGAGTATATGAAATTCTACCACGTGTGTACCATGTGTCCCCTGTTCCGTTGATATCGCCGGCCTCAATCGCGCCGATTCATCGTAATCTATCTTTGCAAAAGATTCTGTCATTATTCGCGAGAATATCTTATTAACAAAATCGAGTATTCCCTTAGCTGAGCGGAAATTAGCATTCAAATCAACGCGCAGCCCACCGGGTGCGCTTTTGTAATCAGTCGAAGCTGATTTCAACTGGTTGATAAAAATATCAGGCTCAGCACCTCGAAAGGCATAAATGCTCTGTTTGACGTCACCGACTTCGAAGATATTTCCACTGGGACTAAGCATATCGAGTATCCGCCGCTGGACGGAATTTATATCCTGATATTCATCGATGAATATGTGCTTGTATCTTTGCCGAAGCATCAAGGCCGTTTCCGAAGGTAACGGCTTATCACATGAAGAGCCTTCAGCAGTTAATAGTCTCAAAGCATGATGCTCAAGGTCGGCAAAATCAAGGCAATTGACAGCTCTCTTGGCTTGGTAGTACAACTGGTCAAACTTCTTCACAAGTTCTATAAGCACCCGTGTCTGCAATCCGACAGAACCACTTATAGTATCGAGGTAATTGGGATTTAAAATCGCAAGGTCAAATAACTTGTCAAAAGATTTCTTGGCGGTTTCCGTAATACTTTTGATAATATCCGCAACCAAACCTGATAACTCTCTGGGTTTGTATTCATATCTCGACGGCTTTGGGTGGTTTCTTATCTGCTCGCTGAACTTTTCCCAATTACCTGACTCTATAAGCTCGATATATTTAGCAATAGGCCCGACAAAAGTTTCCTGCCATTTTACTGCCCATTTGCCGCTGGCGTTTTCACTTGCGTAAAGCTTCAGCGCATATCTAATCTGGGCGAGAATGTTTCGCAATTTGTCTGCAACGATTTGTTTTTGCTTTTCACCGAGACTGGCTGTAAAGGGATTAGCTATTTCAGCAAGTCGAGCCGCCTTTTCGTACCAGCTTTCTCGCGAAACTACGCCGTCCAGGAAATCATTAAGCTCTATTATCTTTGCAAGGAAACCATCATTCGTGCGAAGGTCCCGCCGGTATAAAAGCTGCTCAAGTCCGCCAATGGTGGATTGCAGGTTGCTTTGCTGCCAGGCCCAGTCGATGGTTTTTTCAAGCACTTCTGCCTTAAGCAGTTTCGCTTCGTCAGCATCTATTACTTTAAAAGTGGGGTCCAAGCCCAATTTGTAAAAATACTCTGTGATGAGGCGTTTGCAAAATGAATGAATGGTGCTGATGTCAGCTCCTTGCAACAGAATAAGCTGCTGGCGAAGATGACGCCGAAGCTCAGAGTCTTTGCTTTCTTCAAATGCTTCTCTTAGCTGCTCGGCGATTCGACTGCGCATTTCTTCCGCGGCCATGTCGGTAAAGGTCAGCACCAATATGCTCCAGACATCGGGACATATAGATTTGTCGGAAACGATATCGACACATCGGCCCGATAGGACTGCCGTCTTTCCGGTGCCGGCTGAGGCGGTGACCAAGACGTCGCCACCCCGTGCGACAATAGCCTGCCATTGCTGCTCAGTCCATTTAATCTTCTTTTCAGGCATCGGCTGTCCCCATCTTTTCCACGCACTGAATTTTATTTAGTGACTCCAAAAAGTTGTAGTCGTTTATCTGCCAATCGAATCTGCACACAGACTTATATTTACAGAAGCTGCATGGTGATTTGCCGTTCAAACGGTACGGCCAGACATCGATTCTGCCGGAAAGAATTTCTCCAACTAATTGAATAATTTTCTTCTCCGTAAACTTAAGAACCTTTCCAAAATCAGCAGGTCTTAAAGCCCCCCTATTTTCATAAATTCCGTAGGGCCGGCCGTCTTTTGTAACATAAAAATTATAGAATCTGCTATCCTTCGAAGCTTGTTTATCAAGGTGTTGAGCAAATTCCCCGTTGAATATACCTTTAGCTTTATAACCGAAATTACCACTTTTTTCCGATATTTCGCCAAGTGTAGCTGCAGCCGGTGTCACTTCGACCGGCATATAAAATGCACCAACCGGATTTTTTACCTTTGAGTGAGCTGCATTAAAAATGGCTGACATATAAATGGGCAGTTGCATATCCAGGCCATAGTAGAACTCCGCCCAGCTGAAAGTCTCCGGCTTACGCTTATAATCGAAAATAATCGCTGCTTTATCACCGTTAAGCTCCATGACATCGATTCGGTCAATCTTACCCTCCAAAAACAGCAAATGACCATCCGCAAGTGTAAGTTCATACTTACCAAATATATCGGTAGTCCTGCCGAACGATACTTCAGATAGACTCGGGCGAAAACTTCCAGCTTGTACCATTCCCGCAATTGCCAAAACGCAGTCCTCAAGGTACTGACCAGCTGTGTGAATGATAAATGTGTTGTGAGCAGAGCGACGAACAAAATTTGATATAAAGGAATCCTGTGCAACCAGCCTGGAAATCTCTTCTCTTAAAAGCTCTAAAAGCTGCTCATTCTTGACCATCGCAAAATCTAAACCGGCAGCATTAAGCCGTTTCAACAAGCCATCCAAGATACGATGATAAAAAACTCCCACATCCAGCGGCTCTAATTTAAATTCTTCCCGCTCCTTTAATTCCAAAATATACCGTGCGAAATACTGATACGGGCATGCGGCAAAAGTACCGAGTTTAGTCGCTGAACCTTTTATTCGGAGACCGAAAAGATTTGCAACTACATCCCTATCTAAATATGCACGATTATCATAATCTACGGCTGAAACAACCCTTGAGCCAAGTTCTGCAAATTGCTCATCGCTGCAAATATCATCTAATAGCTGGACAAGTTTTTTACAAGATGCCTTAATCGACTCACGAGTCACGCGTGACGAATCACGAGATGTGTCCTTACCAAGCTGGCTGCAAAGTAACTCAGACAGCTCCGCCTCATTTAGAACCTGCTCCCCCGTTTCTGTCTTCAACAGAAGACACGGGGGCTCGCCTGCGATTGATTCTTCACCGAGATTTTCAAACAATGATTCGATATCGGCGATAAACTGTGAGCGTGGTACAGCACTTCCCATTTGGTCAACCACCGGATACGTAATACACAAAAATTCTGAAGGCCGAGTAAATGCAATGTAGGCTAAATACTGGCGCTCAGCAAGCTTTTGGCTTGCTGTTGCCGCCAATGAAAACTCAGTCGATTCGGCGGCTTTGCGATCATCTTCGGTCAAAATGCTGTCGAAGGTAACTGGAATCGGAAACTGCCTTTGCGTGGCACCTATCAGAAAAACAGCTTTCAAATCAGGATGTCGGCTGCGCTCAACTGAGCCGACAAGCACCTGGTCCAGGGTCGGCGGAATAAAAGCCAACGTCAACTGTGAGAAGGCGGAATTGATAATAGCAAGATAATCTGTAAGAGACATCTCCTGGCCGGCAAAAACCTCGCAAAGCTCATCAAATATATTCAGGAGCTTGTCATAAAATTGTCGATGCTCATCCATCACTGCATAATCTTTTCGTTCGGCAGCCTCTTCAATCCAGGCACCGAGTGTTTTGCGAACCTGCAAACTCTCCATAAAGTCAAAAATAATTTGTATGAACTCCTCGGCGCCTAAGGTCTTTTTGGGATTATCTTGTGGACGGAGCCTGGCCCAAAGCCCAAGCAAAGGCTCAGCCACCTTTCGCCGGATTTGGTTTATGCGCTGTTCATCAAACTCTTCATTATTCTCTCCTCCAAAGTGCCATTCTTTATCACCTTGCCAGTCGTTACCCGTTATGCCGAAAGCAAGACAATAATTTTCCAGCAGATCAACATCGAAACGGCCTATCGGCACCATATCCGTTTTCAGATATGCTAAAATATCGCTGCTGGAAAAATCGCCGGCTACCACCTCAAGAGCAGAGCAAATAAGCTGTACAGCCGGATGTTGATTCAACAATTTTCTCTTATCAATAAAAAACGGCACGCCATAGTCGTTAAAATACGCTCTTATGTAGTGCTCATAGCTGTCGATATCCGAGGCGATAACCGCAATGTCACGATATCGATAATCTTTTTCCTTGACTAACTGCATAATCTGCTTAGTGACAAATTGAACTTCGGCCCGTGCGTTCGGTACCGATACAATGCGAATATTATCTGCAGCCTCAATTTTGGGAGCCTGCGATTGAAATATATTATTCTCGATGTGAAGAAGCTGGGGACAGGCTGAAAATCTTACTGCTCGCTTGAGCACTATCGGTTCAGCCATCGGCAGCTTACATTTCTTAACTATACCAATGAGTTCAACGTAAGTACGCTGCGTCGGACTAAATAAACCAACCGGGTCGATTTTCTCGATATCAGGATTTATAAGGTCAATATCTGACGTGTCTAAACAAAGAGCAATCTGCACCTCTGAAGCAGTCTTGAGCAGCTCGGCAAGTATTGTAAGCTCTCCTTCTGTAAAACCCGCGAAACCATCAACCCATAATCTCGCACCTTTGACAAAATCTGCCGTCGCCACCGCTCGGCAGGCACGAGTCAGTTGAATATCAGGGTCAATAAATCTACCCTCGATGAATTTCAAATATTCTTGAAGAATCAGACCAATATCGGTGAATTTCAGAACGGTTAAATTATCACGCTCATCTTTGGTTAGCTCGCTTAACAACCGGTCAATATCGTCCGGCGTCTTAGCATACTGATGCAGCTCAATAATGGTTTGAGCCATCTGTCGGCTGAAACCGGGCCAGTCTGCTGAGAAATTAAAGATTTTCAGCCGTTCCGCATTGTCGCGCAAAATCCTGTGGATTATCATCTGTTGACCGATGCGGGAAATTGCCGGCCTGGCTGTATGTTTACCCAACAACAAGAATTGCAGACGGTCGAAGGAAAGCACATTCAATCTGTTATAACCGGCTATTCTTTTATCAGCTAAGATGGCGCGCTCAGCCTGATAAGTTGCCTGCTCCGGCACCAAAAAAAGCAAGGGCTGGTTGTCAGCAGACTCGATCAACGCATTGACGATTGCTCTTATACAATAGCTGGTCTTGCCTGTACCGCTTCTGCCAAGAATAAACTGAACCGCCATCGCAGCTTCCCTGATTTGAAAACCATTTTTGCCCACTTAATATTTAGCAGGCCAGTGCCCTTTTGTACCACTATTGGCAATTGTTTTCAATATGGAAGACAGATGACATAAAAATAGAAGAGGGAAGACAGATTTGGTAATATAAGGTTTGTAAGAAGCCTTTATCCAGCTAAGCACTTTTTCGTAAGAACAGACTAAAATTAGACATAAACCGCTTAGTCAGGACATCTTGAGATTCTACCACCCCCATTAAACCAAGACTCAAAGCCGGGCGATTGAACGTTAATTGTGCCACATCTGCCAACATCTCAGGATACCGCTGTATCTTCTCACCCATAGCTGCAAGCACAGTTTCATCTACAGCCTGTTCTCTTACTCTGCAAATCGTCGAATCAGCAAACCACAACAGTGGATTATAGAAATATATTATCTGCAATATAGTCTGTGCCCAGTTCACCCACAAATCGCCTCGTTTGATATGTGCAAGCTCATGCAGCAGGACAGCCCGCAAGTGGCGAGAACCCAAGCTCGGCGCCAGATTATGCGGCACTAAAATCACAGGTCTAAATAATCCACACACCGCCGGACTTGTTCCGTCACCTGAAATTTTTAGTTGAACTTTTCCTTTATTCACTCCCATACACTTACAGCAATACACAAGAAGGTCATTCATCAAATAATTCGCTCGTTTTGCCTGCCTGACAAGTCTCCTGGCCAAAATAGCCCGTTTCAACAATACTATGCTCATTCCTATCACGATAATAAGCCACGTTAGAAAGACAATCCCCTGCCAGGTAATCAAAGTTGTTGATGTCACTTGCCCAAAATCTAAAGCTTCAAGAGAAGCCATTTGCACATTTTCACTTATATAGCCCAGTCTGTCACCGAACAAATAGCCCAAACTCACACGCGAAGTTTGTGAGGGAGGTAAAATCAATTGCACGAAAATAAGCACCCCTAACCAATACCGAAATACTGCTCGAACCTTTGTTCGCAGCAATCGTTCAGCCAACAGCAAAATCCCTATTACTATGCTGGATTGAACTAACATCGGCAGGGCAAATCCCACAAATACTTTACCGAACGAATTGATTGTTCCAAATATCGTATCCATAATGCGCCCTTCAAATATAAAGACGCCTCCGGATACGCTTTATTACAGAAAAATTATTTTTTATATTGTGCCGCTCATCGTGAGACCACCGTCGAGAATGCCGAAATTTCCCTCCGCTTGTTATATGCTAATAAAACAAATCTTCTGCTGAATGTCTTTTGGCTCTGCGTTGTTTTAACAGACTCTGCTGCCTTTTTTTCTGCAACCGTCTCAACTTAGCTGCATACGGGACCTTAGTTTTTATTCGCATAGGGACTCTTTCGAGTCCCTCCAACAGAAGCTGGCGTAATTTCTTGATCGCCGCTTTACGATTTGCCCCCTGGGTTCGATATTTCTGTGAAACAACCCTTATTACGCCTGCTTTGTCCGTTCGCGTTGCAAGACGTCGAAGTATTCGCTTTTTTTGTTCATCGTTAATACTTCTACAACCTGCCACATCAAACAAAAGCGTTACGCGAGTGTTGACCTTGTTGACATTTTGTCCTCCGGGTCCGCTGCTGCGGGAGGTCTTAAAAACTAACTCATCCTCAGAAATAAATATGCCATCTGCAATTTCAATCATGAATTTTCTCGCATAGCTGAATTCTTTTTACCTTGAACGTACGTAACAAACGCTATATTATCACTGCGCTGAGTTTGAGCCGAGAGGAAAATGATAACATTAAAAAATAAAGGAGAGAATAAAATGGTAACTGCAAAAGCAAAAACAACGATCGCAGCTTTAACATTATTGGCTTTTACCGGCCTGTTAGTGCTTTCGATATCTATTATAGCAGGCTATCCAAAGCCGGTGGCAGCACAGGAAATCGCTAAAACCGACACCGAAGAATTAAGAAGAGGCAGGAATTTTATTGCAACGAAGGTTTATAGCGAACAGGAAGACCGGGAAATCCTAAAGCTCTTTGAGGGCTTACGTGTCGCTGATGTTACCGATGGGATGGATAAAGCGGGTTTGCCTAATATAGGCTTGATGTCACCTGAAATCCACGCTGCATGGAAAGACACGGAGCATTTCACACACCGCTTTATAGGCATTGCAGTAACAGCTCGATATGTCCCCACCAATAAACCTCCGGCGCCGCGTATGGAAACCAAGGCTTTTGATAGCTGGGTCAGCAACTGGTACAACACGATTTCCAGCGAACCTTTTACTATGCTTATTCGCAAAGGTACAGCCATTATTATTGATGATGCTCCCGATTCCGATGTTGGTTCCATCGGCTCCAACAATATAATGGGCTGGAAAATGCGCGGCTGTGTCGGAGTTGTCACTAATGCTACGGCACGCGACACCGATGAGATTGCCATTGAAAAAGTTCCGCTGTACTTTAGAAAGGTCGGCAGAGGCATCAGACCCGGTCGAAACGAAATCGAATCTGTCAACCGTCCAATTGTCTGCGGCGGCGTTTTGGTTGAGCCTGGTGACATCATAGTCGCCGACGGTGACGGCGTTGTCGTTGTCCCACGAGCACACGCTAAGGAAGTAGCCGAATATGCAAGAGCAACAATCGAAACCGACAAAGCCGGTCGAAGAAACCTGTATAAACAACTCGGCCTGCCACCTGACGACTCAGTGAAGTAAGGCTCGAAAAGGATTCGGTAGCAATGTTATAAATCAGAATTGATTAAGAAAACGTAGGTCGTTCTCGAAGAACATGCGGATGTCGGGAATGCCATACTTTCGCATAGCAAGACGTTCTATGCCGAAACCGAACGCCCAGCCGGTATATTTTTCGCTATCTATTCCCACTGCATCAAAAACATTCGGATCGACCATGCCACAACCACCCATCTCTACCCAGCTTTCCCTGCCGGTCTTATCCGCTAAGAGCAAATCCACTTCGCAGCTCGGCTCGGTGAAAGGGAAAAAGCTTGGCCTGAACCGCCACTTCGTGTCGGGACCAAAGAAAACGCGAATGAACTGCTCAATGGTGGTCTTGAGGTCCACCATAGTGACACCCTCATCAACTACAAGAGCTTCAAGCTGGTGAAACATATACATGTGAGTGGCATCGACAGTATCCGGACGATAAACCCTGCCTGGTGCCACAACCCGAATTGGAGGTTCTTGCTTTTCCATTACGCGAATCTGGATTGTAGAGGTCTGACTTCGCAAGAGCATATTGTCGGTGATATAAAAATTATCAGCCGGATCTCTTGCAGGATGTTCTGGGCCGATATTCAACGCCACAAAATTGTGCCACTCATCCTCCACTTCGGGACCATAAGCAATTGCAAATCCCATTCTACCGAATATCTCCAGCAGCTCGTTTATGGTTTGTGTAATTACATGGGGTCTGCCGATATTGACAGATACTCCCGGCAGAGTAACATCTATAAACTCGCGCGTTTTCTGCTGTGATTCCAGCAGGTTGTTCTTTAACTGCTCATAAGCCTGAGTGACTTCGACTTTTATTTTGTTGGCGAGCTGACCTGCTTTGGGCTTTTGCTCAGGGTGAAATTTGCCGATTTGGCTGAGCATCTGGATAATCTGCCCTTTACGACCAAGATATTTTATACGGAAATCCTCCAGAGCTTTCAGGTCGGTTACTTTTTTCAGGTATTCAAGGGCATCAGCGTGAATTTTTTCGAATTGCTCAAACATTTTTCGTCGCTCGTCGCTCGTCGCTCGTCGCTCGGGTCACGAGTCACGGGAGACGAGGCACGTTAATTGTGGCTTTGGCAGCTTCAACAATGGAATCAAAACCTTGTGGGTCTGCTATGGCGATTTCGCTCAGCATTTTCCGGTTCAAACCGATTTTAGCCTTTTTACATCCATTGATGAACTGGCTGTATTTTATGCCTCGCTGTCTGCAGGCAGCACTTAAGCGTATAATCCACAGACCTCGAAAGTCACGTTTTCGCAGTTTCCTGCCTACCCTGGCATCCACAGCCGCTCTTACAGCAGCTTCTTTGGCGTGACGATAAAGATGGCCCCTTGTGCTACGATATCCTTTCACGGCTTGGAAAAGCCGTTTTTTTGCTTGATGTCTTGCAGCACCTTTTCTGACTCTTGGCATTTTTGCTGACCTGCTTTCTTATGAAAAAACCTAAAATCCTACCCGCTAACGGCAGCCAATGTTAAGCCGAGAAGCAAGCGTATAATTTATATCGTATCGGGCATAGTTTCCGACACGTTTCACACAAGCGTCTATTTATTCATTTTAGATTTGATTTTGTTCGCAGCCGTACCGGTCATAACACCCGCAATGCCTATTCGCCTTCTACGCTTGGCATTTTTGCCGCTCATAAGGTGGCTGCCACCGGCACGACGATGCTTGATTTTACCGCTGGCGGTAATCTTAAATCTCTTGGTCAACCCTTTATGGGTCTTCTGTTTCGGCATTTGTCAAGTTTCCCTAAAAAGGAATCCTAAAATTAAAAATATAAAGTTTGAAATTTAAGTCATTTGCGGCTTTTAGTCAATACTAACAGCGTAAATTCTTCAGAAAAATAAAAACAACAGATAATTGGCTCTTTGTATCGGGGTCATTCTTCGGGAAAGAACATCTCTTCCCGCAACAGGGCTTCACTTCCATCCCGCGGTACAATATTGTGCAATATGCTGCTCACTAATAGTGTTTCAGCATACAATCTTGGTGTACGTTTATCCTTTCTATCCGATACCCGCTTCGGCTGACTCTGCTACTTGGGTACAAGCAATAAAGTAATACGCCTTCCGGTCATTGCTGTCGGTCTTTCGACCTTTGCCAAATCCTGCAATGCTTCAGTAATCTGATTGAGAACAGCGTATCCCTTTTCCACATGCAGCATTTGGCGTCCGCGGAAAAACATAGTGAATTGTACTTTATGCCCTTTTTCCAGAAATTCCCTGCCGTGTTTCAGCTTGATTTCGATGTCGTGCTTATCAGTTTCTGGTCTGAGCCGGATCTCCTTCAGCGAAGCACCGGAGCGTTGATTCTTTTTGTGAGATTCACGAGTCTTGCGTTTTTGCTGATACAGCCACTTGCCATAATCCATAATCCGGCAAACCGGTGGGACACTGGTAGGGGCAACTTCCACCAAGTCCAACCCAGCCTCACGGGCTCTATTCATCGCTTCAGTTGCGTTTATGATACCCAATTGATTGTTTGATTCGTCGATCAGCCGAACCCTCTCGGCCCGAATCCCTCCATTTATCCTTAAACTCTGTTTACCGATTGTGTACCACCTTACCTTTCTTTAAAAATCCGGTTTAATGGTGATTGGTCAAATGACTACCAATCACTAATATTCAACTATCAATGTCAAACTCCAGGTTTATTTCTTTATCGGAAATTTTACTTTTTGCTATTTTTAAAAACTCGTCAAAATCTATCGTTTTGTTCTCCTGAACCCCTCGTATCCTTACATTGACGTCATTGGTCTGAGCTTCTCTTGGGCCGACTACTAACATATAGGGGAGCCTTTCACTATGGGTCTTGGCAATTTTAATGTTTATTTTTTCGTCCGATAAATCACAACTGCTGCGAATTTCAACCTCTTCGAGCTTATTATGAACAAATCTCGCATAGTCATTGGTCTTTTCACTTATCGGCAGAACTCTCACTTGCTCCGGTGAAAGCCACGGAGGCATACTTCCACCATAATGCTCTATAAGAATCCCAATAAAACGTTCAAAAGAGCCCAAAACCGCCCTGTGTATCATAACTGGTGTCTTCTCAGTATTATCCTCGTCTGTATAAACCAGGCCGAAACGCTGCGGCATAGAAAAATCCAGTTGAATAGTACCGAGCTGCCAGGACCTTTTTAAACAGTCTCTAATGTGAAAATCTATCTTGGGCCCGTAAAAAGCACCATCTCCCTCATTGACCTTGTATTCAATTCCTTTATGCTCAAGTGCCCTTTTCAAAGCAGTTGTGGAAACATCCCAAACCTCGTCCGAACCTATGTGCTTTTCAGGTTTGGTGGAAAGCTCGATGTGAACATCCTCGAATCCAAAAGTTCGATATATCTCAAAGGTAAGGTTAATAACACCTATTACCTCAGATTCTATCTGCGCCGGTGTGCAGAAAATATGGGCATCATCCTGGGTAAATTGTCTAACCCTGAAAAGCCCGTGCATTACACCGCTGGCCTCGTGCCGATGCACCAAACCAAGCTCAGCAATCCTCATCGGAAGCTCTCGATATGAGTGCTGGCGGGTCTTATAGACCAGACATCCACCAGGACAATTCATAGGCTTTACGGCGTAATCATTACCATCAAAATTGGTAAAGTACATATTCTCTTTGTAATTGTCCCAATGGCCGCTTCTGTGCCAAAGCTGCTCATTGAGAATGATAGGCGTCTTGATTTCTTTATAACCATATCTGTTATGGACGCTCCGCCAGTAGTCCACTATTTCGTTCCAGATAATCATCCCCTTTGGGTGCATAAACGCAAACCCAGGGCCGGCTTCATTGAAACTAAACAAATCCAACTGTTTGCCTAATACACGGTGATCACGTTTTTTCGCTTCCTCCAACCTCTGCAGATATTCATCGAGCTCTTTAGGGCTCGGCCAAGCTGTACCATAAACCCGCTGAAGCATCTTTTGTGTGGGATCTCCATGCCAGTAGGCGCCAGCAACAGACATAATCTTAAAGCTCCCCACCCTGCCGGTGCTGGGTACATGCGGACCTCGGCATAAATCTTCAAATCCATCCCCATGAGAATAAAAACTGATAGTGTTACTGTCAGTACGATTTATATTATCGAGTTTATATTTATCGCCGGCCAATTTAGCCAGGGCATCCGCCCGACTCATCTCTTTGCGAATAAACGGCTTGTCAGCTTCGACGATTTCGCGCATTTTTTCTTCGATGCGTTGGAAATCGTCCGGCCGAATCGGCTCATCAAGGTCGATATCATAATAAAATCCATCTTCAACGGTTGGGCCATAAACCAGTTTTGCCGCAGGCCAAATAGTACATATAGCTTCAGCCATTATATGCGCGCAGCTATGTCGCATTACCTCAACGCCTTCCGTATCTTTGTTGGTTATGATTTGAACTTCAATATCATCCGTAATAGGGACGGATAAATCCACTAATTCCCCATTTACCTTAGCTGCTATAGCCGCTTTTACCAGCCCTGCTCCTATTTGTTCTGCCAATTGTTTTACGGTTATACTTTCAGTGACTGTTATTATGCTGCCGTCAGGCAGTGTTACTTTCGCCATAAATCTATCCAGTATTTCTAATCCTTCAGAACTATATGCAAGTATAGACGCTCAAGCGAAATTGTCAAGCCTCGATGTATTGATAATCACCATAAAAGCATCCCTCACTAAAAAGCAAGGCGGTCACCAAATTGTACCTATAAGAGACAAAATCAGCCTGATTTTCATAAGCAAAGCTTTAGCATAGAGTTAGCAACTTTATAATCATGGACCAGCGATTTGAACACTACAAGTAGTTCGATTTATCTGTTGCCATATCTCATTTACATCTATATAATATATAAAGACTGCGAGGCTCATATTAACCGGGAGCGAAGGATGGATGTAAAGTTAATTCTATTCAAAAAAAACGGCTCGCAGAAAGCTATACCTTTACCGAGCAAGGTAACGGTAATTGGCCGCCGTCAGGATTGCGATTTACGCATTCCTCTCATGCCTGTTTCCAGAAGGCACTGCCAGCTAATACTTAACAATGAGACCTTGAAAATTCGTGACCTCGGTTCACGTAACGGCACTTTCCTTAATGGAAAACGCATAGAGGAGGCAACAGCTAAAGCAGGTGATAAAATCATGATAGGGCCTCTTACATTCGCAATCCAAATTAATGGCCAACCCAAAGATTTTGTCTTACCTGTGCAGCCCGCAAAAAAACCAACTCCAACAGAAAAGCCAAAAACAAAACCTGCAGAAAAGGAGCCGTCAGGAAGTTCCGCTGCAGAACCGACAGATGACCTATTAGACGAGTTAGACGAGCTGCCGGAATTAGACGTAGATGAAGATGATGATTTCTTGGCTGAGCTGCAAGATATTTGAGCAGAACTCCTTTTGCCACCAGCTACTAAATGGCCCTTATGCTCCAAAGAATATCGAAAATATCTGCCTGCTCTTTTAGAAAAACTTTTTGCTTGCCAATATCAACAAAAGATGCTTTACTATTTGCAGGTCTTTTATCTTCAGTATTTGTCGGTAGGGAGAAGACATGCAAATAGCGGATTTTATTCAACTCCTGATACTGGAAGCTCAGGGTGGCACTTCTATATTACCATTGCCATTCAATCCCATTAAGTTGTTTATCCTAATATTATGGTTTTACCTCTGCCTATATTTTGTTCAGTGTGCTCAGTTCAGCCTTCTCGTGCCCCATAAATATAAAACTATTTTCTGCATTATATCTCTTTTTGCGGGGCCAG
>CAZVUF010000010.1:0-23824 GCA_964629355.1 uncultured Pirellulales bacterium
TCTCTTGCCGCGAAAAACAGCTATTTTCGTTGTGGGTATTAATTCATTTGCCATTCTTATTCCTTTAAACACTTGACTTGCTTTCAATAGCACAGTAGCATTTTGCACTCCCACAAGGGATGGCTAAGCTCACGTCTATATATGCCTGCATTGGTCTAAGCCTCCATGCTTGAAGTTAGCCATCACAACGAATAATATATACCAGAATCAGGGAACTTTTTCAACAGCCCAACTGTCCCTAATATCTAAAGAGTTAGGGAGTTATTTTCAAGGGGTGTGATACTGGTATCTTTTGAGGTCTTGTGTGAGATTAGAGCCGACGATATCAGCACCTGGATAATCGAGACTCTTTGAGTGTATGTTCATATTGCGCAGTCGGTCGAGAATTTCCTGCTTCCATAAAGCAGGTACAATGATACAAGCATATTGATTTTCAGCCTGCCCCACTTCATCAGGCGCAGTCCTATGATCAAATACATCTGCTATCAATTCTCCATGCTCAAATCCAAGACGTCCCGCGACAGTGAAGAATCCTTGCTGCACTTCAATTCTGTGAAATGGAAAGGGGTAATGAAGTTTTGTGACCCATAAGGGACCATCAGTATTAAATGCAGTGGCATTTAGATTTATCTGACCATTGGGTCCCGGTCTGCGATACCGCTCCATGTCATAATACTCTTCTCTCCACCTGCGGCCAACTTCCTGCTCGAAGAATTTTTGGTTAAACCACCAAACCGCCCCAGGCTTATCGTGGTGGTCTATCGCTGCAAAGTATAAAGCAACCCATGGGGAGTGTGTCCAGTCAAGCAGGCGGGTAGGTGCACGATAGTGTTGCATAACAGCCAGTGCAGAAATTTTGTCAGTCGCCTGCCCCCCGTAAAGGTAACTCGCCTCGAGTGAATCAACATACTCACGTGCCAGAACACGAAACTTCTCCAGTACAGCACTTTCTTCCAACAGTCTTTCCGCGTAATCAACGTTTGGGTCAAGAATTCTATCTAAAGATGCTTGCAAAAGCCAATGGCTATCAGATTGACCCCGACATGCGACGAGTTTATCTTTCTGCCACCTATCAAGCAGATATTTGAAAAGGTCATCCACCTTATTAAAACCAGTCTCATTCTTCCAAGGCATTTTGTAGCTCTTTAAAATTATGTCTGCTTATTGGCAATTTGCTCATTAAGGCCAAATACTTTTAATCATAAGGCCAAATGTAATAAGAAACCGTCTATATTTCAAGGGCTAAAACTCGCGTGATTTAGGCAGGCAGGCAAGATTTATCCACCGTCTGTTTTGGTAAATTTGCTGGCAGATCATCTTTTAGGGTTGGGCGGGGCTTCTGATTTCAGGTGGCGGGTCATCAAATTGCAGGGTGTGCACTACACACCATTTAGAATTTGGTGGGCATAACCCACCCTACCAAAACTTTATCCATAAAGAATATCTCCCCTTTCAAATATTTCCTCGATGAAGAAATCCTTTATGGCAATTCTCTCTTCAATCTCTTTCTCCGTATAAACAAGAGGCGAAACTGGAATGGTTCGGCTGATGTCTCGCAAAAGTCTTTTTACCTCAACCCATCTGTCAATGGGTCTTTTATCTGTGTTCTTGATAATTAGAAGGTCAATATCGCTGTCCTCTGACGGTTCTCCATAGGCATAAGAGCCAAAGAGGATAACCTTCTTTGGTTTATATCCCTTCAATATTCTGTCCACAATCTCGGTGATTATCTTTCTAAACCTTGTATTGGTTGTCATAGCTCTGTTTCCTAAATCTGTTTACCGCAAATAATTTCAAATAATGTTACTACTGAAGGCCAACAAATACAATCAGATTTTACGTGACAAAAAATGAAAAAATGCAGGGAGATATTGATAAATGGTAATTGGTTAAACAGACTTGCCTCAGCATTTAATCGGCAAAGCTATAATTAGCTCCTACTATAATTCACAATCAAGGGCTTCACTCAAGGGTCTTCCGATTCGAAAAACTTTTAGTTATGTAGCATTACGATGTTATTCCTCCCAAAGATGCTGTTCAGCAAACTCAACAAATACGAATCTGCCATCAATGTCTTCAAAAATCGGTTTCGGGAGTAGTGGCTTATACTCCATGTATCGTTTTGTGCTGGTGATTAGAGTAATACATCCTCTGTCCAAACCTTTTGTGATTAATTCTCTGAATTGGTCGATATCAAGCAGGCGTTGCTTTGAGTCATCGTATCCCAGACCATAAGCAAACTCACCGGCCTTATCAAGAATAAAAACGTCACTGCGCTTGTAGCTCCAGCAAACGGCAGGAGTCAGGTAGTTGTCAGAAACAAGGATAGAGTCCTGGCTAATCCTGTCTTTATGTCGCTTTAGAAATTCAACCGGTGTCTTACTTTCCAAAAATTGGTCCGGTATGGTAAATTGTACACTAAACATAAGTAAAAGAGGTGCTAAACAAGAAAAACCGAACTTTCTTACGTGACTTGTTGCCTTTCCGGCTTGAATTAACAGAATTGCATACATCAAAAGCCCTATAATCAGGAACAGCCATTTCCAAGTCTCTCCTGGATGATATACTTTTGTATTAGGTATAACTGTCTGAGTCAATACCAGCGCAATAGCTAAGATGATAATTAATATCAATCCGATTACGTTAGAATAGTTAAATCTTCTGGCTGTTCCAGTCGTAAATTCTTGCCGCAGACCAATTATAAAAAGCACTATCAGGGGCGGAAAACATGGCAATATATAAGTAATCAACTTGCCTCGGCAAGCGGAAAAAAACACAAAGGGCAACAGAAACCAACAGATTGCATAACGAAGCAGAGGAGCCTTAAGTGGGATTTTTCTGAGCCTGTATATCGCTGCGCCAATTTGAGCTGTCCATGGCAGCGCTCCTCCCAGAATAAAAGGTATAAAAAACCAAAAGGAATTAGGATGCTGGCCACCATTGGCTAATATGAAGCGGTTAACGTGCTCCGTCCAAAAGAAATAATGCCAGAAATCAGGCTCCCTAAGATGAATCATGACACTCCAAGGAAGAGCTATGAGGACAGCAGCGATAGCTGGTACCCAGAACAAACAAAGAAACTCTTTGAATCTGTGTTGCCAGATTGTAAACGGAACAATTATAATCACAGGTATCACAAAAGCCAGGAATCCCTTGGTCAGAAAGGCCAGCCCGCACATAATGCCAAAGCCGATGAGGTAAACAGTTCTCCTAAGCGGACGAGTTTCCATAAAAGCGAAGAAAAATGCAATCATAGAAGCTGTAACGAACATAGAAAAAACGCTATCCAGCGAGCAGAAAGTCCCTATGCCGTAGACTTCAAAGCATGTGAGAAAAATTGACGCTGCCAGTATCGCTGCCGTGCTGTCACTTGTAAATCGGCGAATAAGAAAAAATAACATCAACGCTGATAACCCCGCCGACAAAGCGGAAGATAAACGTATTGCAAAGGCATTCTCTCCCAGCAGACTAATGCTCAACGCATTGAACCAATGACCGAGAATCGGTTTTTCGAAATACCGCAATCCGTTGAGTCGAGGGACAATCCAGTCGCCGGTATCAACTATTTCTCTGCCCATCTCGGCGTATCGTGTCTCATCCGGAATCACCAGAGGCCGTACACCAAGCGGCAAAATGTAGAGCAGTAAAAAAAACGCAAATACGGTTATTATGACTTTTTTCATAATTCAAAATTTATCACATTAAAAAGGAATATTAAAATTTCGATGACGATGATATATATGTGAAAGGTACCTGAATATAATCAAAGCTTCCTCCTAATCGGTGTCCTGTAAGTTGTTCAAGCAGGTAAGTCACATTCAAACCGACACCAAAACAACCATAGCGGTTTTTACCACTGAAGTAATGTTCATCTCCTGTTGTATACCCACGGCTGTAGTATCCAAAATGTATTTCCATAACCTTTAGCAAGGGATTATTCGTTTTCAAAAAACCATCAGGCTTCAAGGCCAACAGATATTTTTGTCCGGAATAATCCGTGAAGATATCCGATCGATCACCGTGCCGAAGAGACGGCGAAGGAAGCCACTCCATGCGGAAATCGATTTTCTCCTTAAGTGAAGGGATGCGATGACGCAAATAGGCCATGCCTACTCCTGCAGTGTTCATCATTTCATCTTCCCAACTGAAACCCTGTTCGGCGTTGAAACCATCAAGAAATTCAATCAGGGTCATCTGAGACCAACTGCTCAGCGCTCCGCCAATTAACGCTTCATCATCGGAATATCCGAATTTTTTATAAATACCGTTATAGAAGCTGGTGAGCGCGTATCCACTATAGGCGTGTCCCAGCTTGTCCGCGCCGCCGTATATCGTATCCTGACCAAACCAACCCTCATCGTTGTAATGAAAGGAGGAGCTGAAATAGTCCCATGATGCAGACCCCACAGCCACTATAGTGCCAACAGCGGCAAGGTTAAACGCGACAGTTTTCTTTTCTCGTGGCCAGTCATTAAATGACCTAAAGGAGCTTAAAAATGAACCTTTTTCCTCCCCGCTGTTACATGATTTACCAATATAATCAATTGAGATAAAATTGTATCGGTCATTAGGTTCAATAATTTCCTCAGCAGCAAGATTGGCTTTCACTCCTGAGCAAATAAAAGTAATGATTAACAAACGATAGCAAAATTTAATTTCCAACAGCAGACCTCCTTTGCTTTTAAATACGGAATAAAGCATGGATAATCGCTTAATCCTTTTCACTAAAATCCTTCCGGGAAAATACCACACAATCCTTGTGTCCAATTTTCCCATAAAATTGTACCTGCATTCTCTGTGCAATCTCTTTAGGTAAATCGTCAAATCTTTTTTGTAGGGCTATGAAGTACACTTGTAGCGATTGTTGCAAAAGGTCCTCAGCGTTTTTTATAAATACAGGCTTAATCGGCTTATCATAATTCGCCACAAATTTTATGTCTTCTGCATCTGGACCTATTTGGTAGAAGGCGATCTCCCCCGGCCGCTCTTTTTGCAGAGACTTCACTTTTTCCACAAATGGTTTGGTACACTCTATGGCCAGACTGACGGGTTCGGCAATACCTATGTTTACAATAATAAAGGCTGCAACTCCAACTGCTGCAAGGGCCATATCCTGGTTAGGATGGTCTTTTAACCTCCGCTTTACAATCCCGGTAATTATAATCAAACCGATCAACAATAATAGTGCGATTAGATAATGAACATCAACATCAAGGCCGAAGTACTTACCAAAAAAGAGAATGCCCACTGTTGCAACGCTCGCTAACAAAGGCAGGAAAGAGCAAATAGAGAGAACAGTCCTCTTTGTCTCAAACAGAACTCCTTTTATTGAGGAATCGACCAACAAATAAGCAGCAACCAGGGAAAGTGCAGGGACGATAGGCAGAATATACCGTATCTTCTTGTCAGCCGGAACCGACATACCTATTAATACAATCAGAATCCAGCTAACCAGGTAACCTATTAGCTTATAACCATTACTTTCCCTTTTTAGGATGTTCTTGAACCCGGCGACGACGACCAAAATAGCCAAAGGATAAGATGCAGCGCAATCGGATAAGCAACGGTACCAATAAAAGAATTGGTTTTCTTTGCTCTGAACCATGCGCCCGGCCGCTTGCGCATTAATCACCCTTTTTGCAAATACTTCCCCAGCCTGAACATAGGCCGCAGCTAATAACCCCACACTACATATAATCAGCAAACTCAATGCCATCAAACCCATAACAATCGATTTCTTGAATTCTCCGGCCCACAGGTAATAGCTGCACACAACAGCCGTGGGAATTATTAAACCAATCGGGCCGCGAGAAGAAAAACCCGCAACCAGCAGGAGCGGGATAAACCACAAACGTTTCCGTTTGCCGGAAATGCCTGCTGAATAGACCAAGTAGAAACACAGTACCGTTATCAGGCTCACATACTGGTCCAAAGAAATACTCCGCGACTCGCTGAAAAACAGATGTGTTGACAACGCAAATAGTACAGCAGCCAGACCCCATTTCCGTGATTGTATTGCACCAATTCGGTAGGTAACAACAAGGATTAGGGCAGAGGTGACGGCCGTTGGAAGCACTGCGGAAAATGGTGTCACCTTTCCCAACAGCAGAGAGACAAGGTAAATTGCAAAAGTCGATGTTGCCGGGTAGTCCGGGTAGGGTATCTGATAAGTGGTTGGGAAAAAGGTCGGGCCGTTGCGGAACATCTCCTGCGCGAACAGGGCGAAACGGGCCTGGAGGCGTATAAATTCCGGTGTAAGAGCGAAAGTAAAAATTACGAACCCAAACAAAAAGATGACCAGAGAATCCCTTTGGCACTGTTTGGATTCTCCGGAAACAGAAGTTATTGATAATCCCTCTGGATTCAACTGATTTCCTTCCATTGAAACTGTGACGCTGCCTGACATGAAACCCATCCTTCACGCCCGGGAAGCTCATCACTAATTATGGCAGCAGGATTAGTCTCGGGGCAGTTTTGAAGCAGGGTTCCCAGAGGGACGAACGAAACGTCTTTTGAAACAGCCATGTTCAAAAATTGCCTGAACATCTCCAGGCAGACAATACCCTCAACCTCGGCGTGAATTGTCAGCACATTAAGCTTTGCAGGCTCGAGCAGGGAAAATATATAGTCGTTGTAATTGCTGTCTGTTACACCGTTACGGCCAACAACTTCATCATATGTCGGCAGAGTAACAGGAACCTGTAGCTGAGCAAGCTCTTTGCCGTTTACAATAGGCCGAAACACGCTTTTGCCTCTGCAATCGCTGTTATACTCAAAAGAGAGCTGACTTTTTACCAGCAATACCTTGTCATTGCACCTCCATCCGGGAACAGCGGAACAGGTCGGTGGCCGGCCAAGAATTTTAGTAAGAGTCTCAACACCCTTTCTCAGAGAATCCCCAATGGCATCACTATTCATTTTATCAATGTTTTTTTGCCACGTGTAATGGTCCCATGCATGTAGACCGACTTCATGCCCGGCATCAAATGTAGACCGTATTATCCCTGCCAGTCTTTCCCCAATGAGAGGTCCTGGCCACAGTGTGCCTCTCAAAAGAATATCCCATCCATATAGGCTTGTAGCTCTCGTTCGCAGCATCTTCCAAAGGAAGGCTGGCCGGAACAGCCGCCATAAATGACGGCCCATGTTGTCCGGACCTACGGAAAAAAAGAACGAGGCTTTTATGGAATGATCAGTAAGAAGCTTACACAAATTCGGGACACCATACTTGGTCCCTCTGAAGGTATCAACATCAATCCTCAAACCTACTTTCATGAATCTTCAACTCCGGGGACTCTTTATCAATAATTTTTTACTACAGGATGTTCGTCTATGTAATGTGATATTGTGTTTGCAGCAACTTCATGGCCGATGGGGGTCCAGTGGTCATCATACGTGAAATAAAGCTGTTGTCCCTGGGCTATGCCCTGGCGTAACGGCTCTGTAAGACTGACGAATTCAATGGATTCCTGCCGGCAAAACTCTTTAACTACAGATTCCTTAACATCCAAACGGTCAAGAACGGTATCCATCAGTTTATCGGTGGCGGGCAAATTGCTCTCTTTCAATGCCATAAATGCCCGCAGGCTTTTGGGTGGAACCTTGTGTTGAATCAGCGGCAGCAGGACGTGTGGTTTATTCGGAGCGTAAACAATTACGAGGCAGATATTCTTTGCATAACACATTTCTTTGATTTGACGTAGATTGGCAAAGGTCTGTTGGCAGCCTTTCAAACGCAGAAATGTGTCCCTGCTTTCAAAGTGGGCTAATAGACTTTTAACAGTGAATGCGTAGTATTTTGCATCAGGTCCATCAGGCACCGCCACAGGCAACCAGGAAAGAGCGTTCATCAAGGTAGGATCAGTGTTTGCTTTATCATCGCTGGTATGATTGTTTTTGGAAGCGACCAGATTTTCTGGGATGTCGCTGTCTGTTGAACCTAATTGGCGGACCAAGAGCTCCATAAAAGCGCGACGTATGGGAGAGCTCCTGAAGTAATTGCTCAGGTAGTATCCAAAAGTATCTTCTCGCTGGAAGTTGGAGTCGCGAAAATCATTTCCTTCGTAGACCATACAGAGCACCATTTTGGGTGACAAGTCAACACCGAATCTTTTAAAAGTTACCAGATACGTACCGGGATTGCCGGCTGCCATCCCAAGATTGTAAACTGTTAGTTTACTCTTTTGAGCCAGCAGAACGGCCCATACCTCGCTGTCTGTTACATTGGAGCCTTCCGCAAATGAATCGCCCAGTATTACAATGTCGTATTTCTCAAGATCTGTTTTGTTGCGAAATCCCCTTTTATCGGCTGTTAGGGTATACTCAACGTCCGGGTAACCGGGGCGCATCTTTGGGTAAGAAAAGGCAGTTTCGGGCACATCGTGAATGGTCCCGCGGGCGATCGTATTGGGCACTCGGTGGTAATAACTCTTGTGCATTATATACCGTTTTGGCTCTGCCAGACGTATGAACAGGTCGACCAATAATACCGAAACAATGATGGAAAGTGCCAGCGCAGTAATCTGGAATTGACGTTTTCTCTTATTGGTTTCATTCGACCAAATCAGATAAAGTGCTATAATACTTATAGGAATCAGCAGGAGCATCCATATAAACTGGGTCAGGCTGTACCGCCTTAGCAAAATATCCCTGTTCTGAGCAATTAGGTAGGCCACGTTGCTCGGAATCGCCCACAACAAAAGATTAACGGCTGCTATAATAGCTGTCTTAATCCATTTTCCAACGTTACCTTTTAAAGTGATTTCCATAATCGTATTATCTCTTTTGCCGACGAATTTCGTCGGCCTGCCGGATCTCTCTGCCGACGTTTATGGAACAGTCAGAGAAAAGCTTACACAAATTCGGCACACTATACCTGGTCTTCCTAAAAAGTATCAACATTAATCATGAGGCCTATTTACATAGTCTTGTTTTCCGTTGACTACCTTGTGTGCAGTCACGACTATTGTGTCGTGACTTATTCTGAAGTTTTTCAGTATGTCGATGTCACTAAGATTCCGCATCTGCTCCTCATTGGCAACTGCTGCTGTTTTGGACCCTGAGCTCAGGAACCTTTTCATGTCTTCCTTATCAGAAAGTACTTGAACGCGGCTTCCAAGATAGAAAACGGCCGCTCCGCTCATTCGTTCTTTAGGGCGGACAAAACCGATTTGGAATCCTTCCGACTTCAGGCTTTCGCAGTATCTGAAGAGAGGCTCAAAAGACTTCCTTTTATTATCGATTGGTGCGATTGCAGTATCGAAAGTCAGATAGAGCGCCAAGAGTGCAGGCACAAGTAATACCAGAAATCCTTTCAGGTCTTTTCTCGAAAGCCGGCACTGCGCCCAGATCCCGAGGCAAAAACCAAAGACAGAAAAGAGTGGCCAGATAGTGAAGGGCTGCTTAAAGTAGATGTACGTGCAAATGAAACCGATCGGCACGAGGATAACGATCCAGACAAGTGCGCCGACAGGTATTCTGAACCAGTTTGTTGGAGTCTCTTTATCTTCCAGAACTGCTCCTACAGCCTGTCCCACAAAAAGGGCTGCTGCTGGATATAGAGGCAGCAGGTAAAGGCCCCGCTTTCCCGCTGATATGGAAAGCAGAATGAAGGGAACAGCGAACCACATGAGAATAAAGAACGATGGATTTTGCCTGCTGTGTCGGCGAATTTCCCGGACGTGGAAGACGCACGCCATGGGAATGAAAAGCGTCCAGGGCAAAAACTGAAGCGGAAACTTCACAAAGTAATAGTAGAAAGGGCTAACATGTTCGGCATAACCGCCTGTAAATCGGCCGAAATTGTTGGCCAATACAGCCTGATAGACCGCCTTGCTTCCCAGCTCCCGGCAAAGGAATAAAATCCATATCGCGGCAGGGATGAGGCAAAACACCGAACCAAGTGATAGGATAAGCCACGGACGGAAAGAGAAGTTTTTCGTTACCACAAGCCAGACAATCAGTGCGGTCAGCGGAATTGCCAGCCCAACCAGTCCTTTTGTCAGAACCGCGCAGGCCAGTGACAGGGTAAAGCCGACAGCCCATGGGATTCTCCCTTTCGGGGACCGAGTAGCCTGAAAGAAACAGACCATGGCCGCGGCGATAAAGAGACACAACATCATATCAGTCAGGCAGCGGCGGCCAAGGCTCCAATACTCGGCAGAAGTTGCCAAGACCAGCGCACAAACGAAAGAAGACAACGGCGAAAAACCCATTTTTCGCCCTAGTATGTATACAAGCAAAACACCTCCTATTGCCGCTAAAGCAGCCGGCAATCTGGTAGCATAGGTATTCTCCCCCAATAAAGTGAATCCAAGGGAAGCGATCCAATAGTATAATGGAGGTTTCTCAAGGAATGGCAATCCGTTCAATCTTGGAACAACCGCATCTCCCGACCTTGCCATCTCTGCGATTATCCCAGCCTCTCGTGGTTCATCCACCCACAAATCTCGTCTTCCCAGTCCCACGAGAAAAAGGATGGAGGCAAAGGATAAAAGGGCAAAAAGAGGCATACGGCTCGTGTTATTGTCATCATTTGGAAGAAACATGTTCTTTTAGAGCTTTCCCGTAAGGGTTCAGAGCGAAGAGCAAAGGTGCCGAGAGCATTTCGTTGTTTGAACTGCCCTTATTATCCGTGCTATTTATAATTGGAGGCTGTAACATGTTAAAGGTCTCAAAATTAATCCAGCGACTCAGTCCTTTGAAGTTTCAATTTCGTAGATTTTTTGTGACCGTGTGGAAGGAACCGAAATGATATTGTGAGGAGCCGTGGGGACAAAAGCTGAATCTTGCACGAACTCTTCCGATTTTACACTCTCGCGCAGGAAGAACTCAATGGTTTTTTCAACTGAAGTCTCCAAGTCTATAGCAGGCTCCCAGCCCACCAGTTTCTTTGCGTTCCGGATACTCGGTCTCCTGTGCTGAACATCCTGGTAACCACGACCATAGTAAGAGCCGCTTTCGACCATACGGAAACCTGCAAAAGGAGGAAATGCCCTCCGCAATGGATGCTGCTCAAATTTGGCCATTAATAGTTCCGCCAGCCCTCTGATGCTGATCTCGTTGTTGGGATTACCAATATTGATTATTTTTCCATCACAGACACCGTTTTTGTTCTCGATTATCCTAAACAGGCACTCTATACCGTCCGATACATCGGTAAAACATCGTTTCTGATTTCCACCGTCTATTAGTAGAATAGGTGTGCCTTCCACAAGATTAAGAATCAGTTGTGTGATGACACGGGAGCTGCCAATCCTCGCGGAGGCCAGACTGTCAAGCTTAGGCCCGATCCAATTAAACGGCCGGAACAAGGTAAACTTGAGTCCCTCTTTCTGTCCGTAGGCCCAGATGACCCTGTCAAGCAATTGTTTGCAGCAGGAATATATCCACCTTTGCATCCGGATAGGCCCCAGAACCAGTTTGGAATTGTCTTCATCAAATTCTTTCTCATCGCACATTCCATACACTTCCGAGGTGGATGGGAAAATAATCCTCTTTTTATATTTGACACAATACCGGACTACTCTCAGATTCTCTTCAAAATCCAGCTCAAATACACCTATCGGATTACGTGTGTACTCGATTGGCGTTGCAATAGCTACCAGAGGAATTACAATATCACATTTTTTGACATGGTATTCGTTCCATTCACGATGTATGGAAATATCGCCTTCTTCAAAATAAAAGCCGGGTCTGTTAATTAGGTGCTGGATGTAATTCGACCGAATGTCCATTCCGTGCACTTCATATTTCCCGCTCTGAAGCAGCTTTTCGCTTAGAGCGTTACCGATAAAACCGTTAACTCCAAAGATGAGGATATGCCCTTTTTTCATAGTCTCGATTCGACTATTTGAACTTGGCCCAAATCTCATTCCCTTAACTAAGTTAAGTTCACGGGTGAGCTGAGCACCGTTCATGTAAACGCCCTTCTCGGCTTGACCAAAATCCACACGCACCGCATTCTTACTGCACACAAGTACGAGAGGGTCGGTGGAAGCGATGGTACCGGGGCTCAATTCCTCTCCGGAGTAAGGCACTTCAGAAACCGTCCAGAACAGACATTTCTCATTCGCGATATAACTGAAAGCGCCTGGGTACGGTCGTGTTACAGCACGAACCAGATTTCTTACCTGCTTTGCAGTAACAGTCCAGTCAATTTCGCCATCTTCCGGACGACGTCCCCCATAGTACGTCGACTTGGAGTGGTCCTGAGATCCACGGGGTGCGGTGCCATCATTTATTTTCGGCAGGATATCATCAAGCATAATAGAGGTTGCTTTAGCTGCCTTTTCAAGCAGGGACTTGGCTGTGTCATTATCTGTGATAATAATTTTTTTCTGGCAGACAATATCCCCATCATCCGGCTTGGGTGTCATGTAATGCAGTGTGACTCCCGTTTGTTCCTCGCTGTTGATGAGGACCCAGTTAATCGGGCATCGTCCTCGATATTCGGGTAGAAGCGACCCGTGCAGATTAAGGCATCCGGCCGGTGGAATATCCAAGATGGGTTGTTTGATAAGGTTTCTATAGTAGAAGGAGAAAATAATGTCCGGAGCAATATCTCTGATCTTCTTTACCCATAAAGGATGGTTGATATCGTCGGGAGCGAAGACCGGGATGCCCCGCGATGCAGCCAGTTCCGCCACGGAATCAAACCAGATATTCTCCTTTGGATCATCCTTGTGGGTAAAAACTGCCGCGATCTGGAAGCCGTTTCGCAACATAGCTTCGATACCGGCGCAACCGATATTGTGATACGCCAAGACGATCGATTTCATATCATAACCTCCAAACTCTTCCTATTTTCAATCTTCTGCTCTGAGCTGTTTCTGCCAACAACTTGCTGCACAAAATAACGCGGGCGCCCTCTGACATCGTAATAGACTCGCCCAATATATTCCCCAAGCAAACCCATACCGATGAACTGGGCGCCGATAAAGATAAATAGAATAGCAAACAATGTGAAAACACCTTGAGCAGCCCATTCAGAGCCATAAATGAACCTCATTATTATCAGGAATACACCAAAACCTATTCCTATTGATGATATAATTCCTCCCATAACACTAAGAAGCCGCAAGGGGAACGTTGTCATACTGGTTAATAGATCAAACTGTAAGTTAATGAGCTTCCACAAACTATACTTGGACTGTCCCTCAGAACGTTTCTCATGCTGCACCTCAATTTCTATTGTATGTCGGGCAAAACTGTTTGCCAGCACCGGGATGAATGTACTCCTTTCGTCACATTGAAGCATGGCATTCACTATGTGGCGCCGGTAGGCACGCAGCATACAGCCGTAATCGTGCATCATCACACCTGTGGCTTTTTGAGCGATCTTGTTTATTATGAGAGAAGCTGCCCTGCGGAAAAGATTGTCGCGTCTCGGAATCCTAATACTGCCGACAACATCAAATCCTTCCTCGATTTTTTTGACTAAATTGGGAACTTCCTCCGGCGGATTCTGCAGATCGGCATCGAGAGTAACAATAATATCCCCTCTCGACTCAGCAAAGCCTGCCATAACCGCGGCGTGCTGACCGTAATTTCTGTTCAAAAGCACCCCCATCACCTTGCCCGTTTTTTGTTCAGCCGCCTCTTTAATTATTTTTGACGACGAATCCTTGCTGCCATCGTCCACAAGAATAAGCTCATACGATTTTCCCATATCATCACATGTTTTCAGACAGCGTCGAATGAGCTCTCCAAGATTACTCTCTTCATTAAATACGGGAACAATCAGTGATATTAGCAGTTCTGATCCTGCCATCTCCAGCTCATTACGGCTCGGACTGCGTTCAGGATGGTCTTGCACCTTGTCAATCGATTTAAAAACCTCAAGCGAGGAATTTTGCGAACGATTCTGGTCTGAGGTCGACCGGGGATTAACCATGCCTATTTCGCTTCGCTCTGGATTATCCAAACCTCGTATTTTTCCATTTTTTCCCATGGGTACACTTTCTCCTTCATAGTCGGCCTCATTGCCATCTCATCGGGAAGGACATCGATTAGTTCCTTCTGATATTGGCTCTCCGAGATCAAGACCCTCGTCTTGCCCTGCGAACTCAAGAACTCTCTAAGTGATTCTGCATCGTTAAGCAGAATCGCCGGTTCAGGCAAGTCCAGATAGAATAACATCTTCGCAGGAAATTTGTGATAAAAAGCAATATTATCCGGCGAAAGTTTTTCAATTTTTTCTTTCAGTTCTCTGCTGAAGGGTCTCATAGAACGGTACGTATCAAATATATGGTGTTGCCAGACAAAAAAACCTCCCACGATAATAACAGCCATGATAATTGAAGGTGTCAATTGTTTTTCTGTTTCTATCACGCGTGTCAGCAGGCCGGGGCAGATGCGTTCCAGAACCAGAGGTGTCAGAGCTATAAAGCCGAGTAATACCGTGGCAAAGACTAATCCTTTGGGTGCTATAAAGCCTATACGCCCTTTAATCACAGGCCAAACCGCCGGACTCAATATCTCGGCGGCCATGATCACCACAAACACCCACATCTGAATGCCGAGTACTCCTCGATTCCATTTCTCTTCCTTTTGCATCATAAGATACAAAGATGCCATGAGAGCACAGAATGGTATTATGGGGAGAATATAATATGTTCTTCTTGAACCGGAAACCGTAAAGAAGAGAAAAATAAGTGTAGTCGCGATTGTGAGCCATTTGCTCGGCCAGTCCAGCTTCCTAAAGGAGGTATAAGCAGTCCATATCGCTGCCAGGATTAAAGGAGTCCAGGGAAAGATTAACTCCGGCAGATAATAGAAATAGACGTAGAAGGGTTCTTTGTGATCGAATGGATGAAAGTAACGTACGATATTTTCTCTAAATGCCATCCCCAGGCCGCTGGATTGATATCTATTGCTGGTCATTTCCGAATAAACAAAAGGAGCCATATAAACCGCCAGTCCTAATCCCAGAGCCAAAACATGGGAAAGAGATAGATAAGACTTCCAACGTTTTTCCCTCAAAAGATCTGGCAGTACGACGATGACAGGTACAGCAATTGCTGCCAAGCCTTTTGTCTGTGCCCCCAGAAAACAGATCAGGTAAAAGACCAAGTAACTGAGAAATCCTGGTTTATCTCGCCGGGCCCAATACCAGGCGACCGCCAGAGTGATAGCTGCCATGTTTTCCATATCGGTTTCGCCCGTTCTGGCCCAAAACAGAAATCCGTAGGTACTAAGAAGTATCCAGCCCGCAGTCCGTGCCTGCTGTTCAGACCAGAGTCTTCGGCCTATACTTATTGTCGCTCCCAGTGCCAGCAGGCCTGCGATGACGCTTGGCAACCTTACCGTGGTCTCATTAAGTTGACCGGTGATTGCGGCCGCCAGGGCAATGAACCAATAGCCTAAAAGGGGTTTGTCAAAGTAGGGTACACCATTGATACAAGGATGGAAATAGTCTCCTGTAAGCCGCATCTCCCTTACAACTTCCGCCCATCGATCTTCAGCACCCCACAGTCCGTTTGCGCCAATGTATGTCAATGAAACAAAGACCGCTACAGACCAAAAAACAATAGCAGGAATGTTATCACGAATACTTTTCATCTATATACGGAATCAGCTCACATGTACTACGTTTTTTTGAGAACATTCTTTATCACGTTTATTACATCGTCCACGTCGCCAAAGGTCATGTCTGGAAAGAGCGGAAGAGAACATATCCGATCCGAGTTCCACTCAGTATTAGGTAAGGTGCCTCGAGGCGCGACCATTGACTCTCTGTAATATTTATGAAGATGCACGGCGCGAAAGTGAAGTCCTGTTCCAATGTTTTTTTGCTTCAGTTCACGCATGAAATCATCCCGGCTTAATCCCGCCTTGTCAGTATCGAGACGCACGACAAAGAGATGCCAGGAGTGTCTTATTGGGTAGGGAGGATCAGAAAGAGGAAGAATCTCATCGACCTCTTGCAGACGCTCACGGTATCTCATGGCCAACATAGTTCGCTGCCTGTTCAACTCGTTAACTCGCACCAACTGGCTTATCCCCAAAGCAGCCAAAATGTCCGGCATGTTGTATTTGTAGCCCGGCTCAAGTACTTCGGCCTGTGGAGACCTGCCCTGAGTATGGCGATCATAGGCATCTACTCCAAGACCATGAAATTTCAGTCTCCGAACTCGGTCCAACAAGTCTTGATCATCCGAGCAAAACATACCTCCTTCGCCGGTTGTGATATTCTTAATAGGATGGAAGGAAAAAATCGATGTGCCTTTCCGACCAACATGTTCGCCCATATAGTGCGTTCCTAAGGCATGGGCTGCGTCTTCTAAAAGGAAAATGTCCCGTTCCTCAGCCAACTTACGAATCGGACTGATATCTACCGGAGCACCGGCAAAGTGTACAGGTATAATCAAACGTGTCCGGTCGGTAATGCATTTCCCTATAGTATCCAGCGAAACCATTAATGTGTCTCTGTCAATATCAGCAAACACCGGTTTGGCACCGGCCAGGACTATTAAATTCACAGTGGATACCCACGTCATCGAGGGCGTTATAACTTCATCTCCAGCACCGATATTGAGCGCTTCGAGTGCAAGGTGCATTCCGGCAGTCGCCGAAGATAATGCCACTGCACCGGCACAACCTACATAATCACAGAATTTCTGCTCAAACTCAGTCGTCTTTGGTCCTGTGGTAATCCAGCCTGAACGCAGGACTTCACTCACGGCGGCAATATCCGCCTCCGTAATCGATGGCCGTGAAAATGGCAGAAACTCACTTCTCATTACAGATTCCTTGCTTGCTCCAATTAATAAAGATTCTCTTTGGCTATCGTTCTCCTAAATACCCCTGCAAGCCATTTTTCACTGCGGGAAAACTCACATTCCCACGGTTAATCTCTTCTTCCATATAAAACAAGAATGTGATATTGTTCTTTCGGCAAAAACCTATACTTTCCGACAGCAAATTAGCAGTGCGAGTCTTCACATTCAAATCAAAAAGGAATTCGGTCTGGTAAACATCGAGTATGTTTTCTTGCCAACAAAAGTAACCACCCAATATTACCATGAAAGAGAGCGGCTCCTCTCGCAATTTGTCACAAAGCCGCTTAAAAGTACTGTTCCCTGTTGGGTCATCGACTAAGGCAAAAAAATTCGTCTTTAGGCTCTTGTTCCCTCAAAGCATTCCTAATACGCTCGAAGTTGCCAAAATTCTCTAAAAGCTTTGCTTTGCCTTCAAGATGAACAACATCAATCGCATAACCTTCAAAACTAAGTAAAAAAGCTGCAACAAAGACTATCGCCAGTGCTATTTTTTTTCATCCATCCTTGATATTTCATTTTCATATTAATCCTGGCGGTCTGCTTTTTACTATTAATCATATCTACATGTGCCCTTTTTACGAGTGGCCTGGGCAAAAATCCGGATCATTTGTTTCGAGTATATCTGAGGAACCTTAAAAAAAGCTGAAGACTTTTAAAAATACTCCTTAATTAATACTCAGGCATTAGGATCAGATTCATATTCGTAGCAGCTACATACGGGCCAACCTAATACAAACAAGTGTACCTGAACTTGAATCTGATGTTATTGATATATCACCATTATGGCAGCGGGCAATCTCCCGTGCAATGGCTAATCCCAAGCCGATCCCACCGGTGGAACTGGAACGTGACTGATCCACCCGGTAGAAGCGATCAAGCAGATGGGGCAGGCTCTCAGGCGGGATATTCCCACCCTCGTCGTGAACGCAAACAGTTACGTAATTGTCAGGTTCGGATATTAAGGTTATACGAATGGTTCCATTGGACGGTCCATACCTGACAGCATTATCAAGAACATTGCTGAACAAACGGATTAATGAGTCTATATCACCCCGAATTGTCGTAACTGCGGGTTCATCAAGGACGACCTTGCCTCCCAAGTTTTCCATCTTCTTGCCAAAGGTTTCTGCAAGCTCACGCAGCAACACATCGAGCTGCACCTCCGCAGTAGGAATGTAAGTACCGGCCTCATCCATTCGTGCTAATATCAATAGTTGTTCTACAAGATGTTCCATATAGGTAATGTCTTTCAACGCATCAGTAATTGCCCGTCCATATTCATCGGCGTCTCTTTGACATATCTGTGCCGCTTGAAGGGTGCTCTTGGCCAGTGCCAGAGGCGTACGCAGCTCATGTGCGGCATCGGATGTAAATTGCCTTTGTCGCTGCAAAACCTTATCGAGACGATCAAGCATATTCCTCAATGCTCCGACGAAGGGATGTAGCTCCTCTGGTACTTTTAGATCATCAAAGAGATCTTTTCTGATGTTCGGGTGTGTTATGTCGCGCAGCCGTCCCGTGGTCATCCCGATGGGACGCAAGCCGCATCGAACACTCCACATAACTGCCACAACCGAGCCTATGACAAGACTTCCTCCTAATATAAGCAACAATCTTAGGAATTCACGCATCTCATGGTAGATAAAATGACTGGAGCTCGCTACCACAATATTAACAATACCTGCATCAATCTTTTGATGCATCCAAAAAGCCCTGTATTCATTCCCACGACGGCCGATGTTCATAAAAACATACGGTTCTCGTGCCGGGCTGCTTTGCTCCGGGAGTTCATGTAACCAACGTCCATATTCGCTGTCCGGCAGAACGTTAGCAAACAGATCAGTGGAAGCTCCATCCATCCAAATCCGATAGAAAGTAAAAGGATTCAGGCCCGAAGTTGCCGTGACCTCATGAATGTCCTTTATTATTTGCTCCTCGCCTTCGCCCTCATGCAGGCTTGCCAGGATACCGTTAGCCATTGCCAGTAGTGTTCGGTCAATGGTACGGAGATGAGATTCTTCAAACTCAACATATGCTACGATGGAGATCGTAGTGATTACCGCCACCAACACGATAGTGACCAGCAAAGACACACGCCACTTTAGGGAAAGGGATATCACGTAGGCAGTTCTCCAAGTAGGTAACCCTGGCTTCGAAGGGTATGAATCAGTTCGGCTTTTGACCCGGAATGAAGCTTCCTTCGTAGGGAGCAGATATATACCTCTACGACGTTCGAGAATTTGTCTGAACCAAAATCATATAGATGTTCCACAATATCAGCTTTGGAAACCACCTCCCCAGCTCGCATTGCAAGGTACTCCAACAGGCGATACTCCATGGCAGATAATCGCACGCTCCTGCCGCGAACCATTACATGATGCTTAGCTGTGTTTATGCTTATATCTCCGATTTCTATTACAGGAGCAGCCCGGCCATACGAACGGCGGACTAATGCTTTGCAACGAGCGATGAGTTCCCTCATATCAAATGGCTTGACCATGTAATCATCACTGCCCGCTTCAAGCCCCTGAACGATGTCACTGGTAGCATCACGGGCCGTCAAGATTAGCACTGGGATAGACTTGTCATTTTTTCTAAGGTCTTGGAGAATCTGGAGACCACCGATTTTTGGAAGACCCAAATCAAGGATAATCAGATCATAGGGATTCTTCATAGCCATATGCCAGCCATCTTCACCATCGGTAGAAATGTCAACAGCCCAGGAGTCTTCCTCGTCCAGCACTCTGGCTATGTTACGGGCTAATCTAATCTCATCCTCAATAATAAGTACTCGCATATCTATATAAGGCACATCCTTTAATAGTACCCTTTTAGTTTATTCCCATAATTCCGGCTAAGTTATTGTACTGTATGCTATATCAGTGTGAAATGGTTTTTTTATAGACTATAATTTTTTACTAAATTCTTCAGCTTATCTTAAGGAACAATTTGTTATCTTTTTGGTTATTGATACGGTTTTTTACGGATGTGCATCGAGCTTTCTGATTCAACAATTATAGAAAACGGGAGAAGACTGAACGATGCGGAAAATTTCTGAAAAGGCCGTAGTTCTATGGCAGAATCGGTAATATGGCATATAGCAAGGTTTAGAAATGCTGCAATATTGTGCATATGGGAAGCGTCAAATATAATGAGCTTGGGCTCCAAATGTAAAAATATGATGAAAAAAATATATATTAATATGCTGGTTCTTCTGATAGCTGGCTGCACGCCCCAATCTACCTATAATCGTTCCTATGTTTCCAAGGGTATTAAAGAACGTACCGATTATGAGATAGGGAACATCTCAGAACCTGGGCAGTTTAGTATTCCTGAAGGAATGTCACTCGATGACGGCTTATCACAGGATGAAGCGGTGGCACTGGCCCTTTGGAATAACGCACAATTTCAAGCCGATCTAACAGACTTGGGTTTTGCTCGTGCCGATTTGATCGAAGCGGGGATGCTGGCCAATCCTGTATTCTCCCTTCTTTTTCCCGTCGGACCCAAGCTCCTCGAAACAAGTCTGGATATACCTATTGATATCCTTTGGCAGCGACCCCACCGCATCGCGGCTGCCAAGGTTGACGCCCAGGGTCTTTCCGAGAATCTCATAGAGCATGGCCTGGGTCTTATTCGTGATGTTCAGACGACATATATCGATCTGTGGTTAGCCCAGGAGCAGGTTCGTCTGGCCGAAGAGGATGCACAATTGCGAGCTAAAATGGCGAAACTTGCCAAGGGACGTCTCAAAGCCGGCGACATCAGCGAGCTGGAGGCGTCGGCGGTCTATCTTGATTCGCTCCAGGCAACCGATGTCACCAAGCGTTTTTCAAAGGAAGCTATTATCTTAAAGCAACGGCTTACCGCCTTGCTTGGACTTATCGCAGATAATACGAAATTTGACATAATGCCATTGGATATTGATATTACCCCTGCCTCCTCGGCAGCAAGCCTGTCTGAACAAAAACGGGGAGCGGATATGTCGGTCGATGAGTTGATAGAGACAGCTTTAGCAGCTCGGCCGGACCTGCGGGCGGCTGAGCTTAAAATAGAGGCGGCTGGTAAACGCTTAGGTTGGGAAAAATCCAAAGTTTATAATTTGATTGCAATCATCGACGCCAAAGATGAAGGCGAGGACTTTCTTACAACCGGACCAGGGCTTTCGACTGAGGTGCCCATTTTCAATCAGAATAACGGCGAAATAGCCCGAGCGAAAGCGGAACTGGAGCAGGCTGCACGGCAATATGAAGTGGTTCGGCAGAACATTATTCTTCAGGTACGGCAAGCTCACACTCAGTACATCTCGGCACGAGAAGTATTTGAGCTATGGCACAGTGATATTATTCCTAATTTGGAGAAAGCGGGCGAACAGACCCAGAAATCCTTTGAGGCCGGGGAAGTATCTTATTTTTTTGTTTTGGAAGCTGAGCGAAAACTTCTTGAGGCGCGCATGCGTAAGACAGAATTTGCCGCCGATCTGCACCGCAGCGCTGCACAGCTTAATTACTGCATCGGAAAGAGAATGATAGAAACGAAATCAAGCAATTTTGTAAAACTGCATGACTAACCTTTTTGTTTTCAGCTACGCTGGATTAGAGAGATGTTATGAACAAATTTGGAACATTCGTGGGATTGCTCATCCTATTGGCAAGTGCTTTGGTGGTGTACTATCTCTTTCAAGGAAATCGCGGCAAGATTTCAGAAGAGCAAGAGGAGATCGTTCCTGAAGTGAGTGTAAGAGTTGGAGAAATATCCCGCTCAGTGCTTCATGGCTATATTCTGGCTTATGGAAGGATTGAGCCGCCTGTAGGTAGCAGTGACAGTCCCCCCGCCCGTGTTTTAATTACAGCTCCAGTGGATGGAATCATCAGTGAGGCTACGTGTGTTGAAGGCCAAGAGGTCCGTAAAGGAGATACCCTGTTTCGTCTTGACAGCCGTATAGTTGAGGTTGCCGTAAAGGAAGCTCAGCAAGCGGTACAGTTCGCAGAGCGAAATTTTGTGCGCCAGAAAGAGCTTGTAACTATCCAGGGGACATCGGAAAAGCTGGTGCAACAGGCTGAACACGAGCTTAAAACGGCTAACGATGAATTAACACGGGCTAAGACTGAGCTATCTCTGCTTCAGGTAACAGCACCGATATCTGGTACAATTGTTCGAGTACTGGCTCGGCCTGGGGAAGCGATTAGTATGACAAGCACATTAGCGGAATTGATCGACCTTAAGCAATTAATAGTCGAATGCAGGATTCCCAGTGCTGAGGTCTCGGTGCTCAAGCCGGGCCAAAAGGTAGAAATTGAGACCGGATTTGGAGAGGGGGGATCGAATACCGAAACGCTTCGAACGGCCGGTGAGTTGACGTTCATTGATTCCGTGGTTGACCCTGAAAACGATACCGTTTTGGTTCGGGCATCGGTATCTATCGGGGCGGGATTGAGGCCCGGCCAGTTCGTCAAGATGCGCATTATCTATATGGAAAGAAGTAACTGCATGGTCGTGCCGGAAGAAAGCCTCGTTACAACCACAGAGGGGCAAACAGTCATTGCTGTAGTAGAAAATGGCAAAGCAATTCAGAGAGTAGTTCAGCCCGGGCTGCGCGAAAACGGGTTGGTAGAAGTGCAGGGAGAGGGAATTAGCGAGGGTATGCAGGTGGTAACGTATGGCGCGTACGGTTTGCTCCCTGAAACTAAAGTCAGAATCATTACTGAATAAGAGAGCGAAAGAAAGGATTTGATGCCACGTATGGGTTTGTCAGGTACCGAAGAGACTTCAAACCAGAATCATTTGGAGGCTCGGGACTCGGCGTTGGGACGATTCGCTAGTCATCACGCTATTGCCATTACTTTTGTAGTGTTATCATTGTGTTTGGGCGGTATCTATTCTGCAACGAAGATTTCTTCATCGGTTTTTCCGCAGACCAACTTTCCCCGAGTTGTAATTCTAGTCGATAATGGCGTTATGCCCGCCGATGAGATGATGGCGACTATCACCCGTCCTATCGAGGAGGCAATGAAGGACATTCCAGGTGTGGTGACAATCCGTGACGCGACCGGACGTGGTTCCGCTGAAGTCAATGTCTTCTTCAATTGGAAGGTGGATATGGTCCAGTCGGAACTTTATGTGCTGAGCCGGCTGTCCCAGATTCGCAATAACTTGCCGGCGACGGCAACAACGAACGTTTTCCGCGTGACCTTTTCAGCATTTCCAATTATCGGCGTGAGCCTGATAAGCGAGACACGCGACATAACACATCTCTGGGAGATAGCTCGCTATACTTTGAAACCGCAGTTCCTACGAATTCCCGGCGTTGGCAGGGTGGACCTTGTTGGGGGACGTACGCCGGAGTATCACGTGATTATAGATCCACTGCGCTTGCAGGCTGCCGGATTGAGTCTTTCGGATGTAACCGAGTCGCTAATAAAAAAGAACCTAATAGCTCCAGCCGGTATGCACGAGGAAAACCACACGCTTTACCTTACTGTAGTCGATGGTCGGGTGCACAGCCTCGAAGATATTGAGGATTTCACTGTTGCGGTAGTCAAAGGCCATCCGATTAATATTAGAGATTTTGCCCGAGTTGAGCGTGGCCCCGAGCCGGTCTTCAACGTGGTTACTGCCGATGGCAAGGAAGCTGTACTGCTGAATATTCGCAGCCAGCCGGACGGAAGCACACTCGAAATTGCCCGCCAATTGAAGACGGAATTGGAACAACTCAAAAAGGAATTGCCGCCCGATATGAAACTGGCATTTTTCTACGATCAGTCTTTAATCGTACAGGAATCAGTCAAAAGCGTGTGGCAGGCGATTATTTTCGGGCTGTTTCTATCTGTTATTGTACTGTATCTTTTCCTAAAAGACTGGGGGATGACCTTTGTAGCGACGCTGGTGATCCCAGCAACGGTTCTTGTTACGTTGATCGCGATAAAAGCGATGGGACTAAGCTTTAATCTGATGACTCTGGGCGGTATCGCTGCTGCTATCGGGGTGATTATCGATAATGCCATTATCGTTGTAGATGCGATATATGTTAAGATAGTAACCGG